>CAJOOU010000188.1 GCA_905236735.1 uncultured Eubacterium sp.
GCATGCTACAAGCGTTTATACAAAACTGGAAACTCTTGGTAAAAAAGTAGCAGTGCTTGGAGGCGGTCTTGTCGGCTGTGAAACAGGATATTTCCTTTATGAAAAGGGACATGAGGTTACAATTATAGAAATGCAAAATGAAATTGCTCCTGAAGCAAACTGGATGCATAAAGAAGGAATGAGACAGGCCTTTGAAGCATCAAATATTGTAACAAAGACCTCGCACAAGGTGCTTCGCATAGAAGACGGGGCGGTTATCTGCGCGGATGCGGATGGAAATGAGGTAAAAATAGAGGCAGACAGTGTTGTCTATGCAATGGGAATGAGACCGAACAGCGCGGTAATAGATGAGCTGGAGGAGTCGGATGTGATAGATATTATCCCGGCAGGAGACTGCCTCAGACCCAGAAAGGCCCGTCAGGCAATGGAAGAGGGCTTCTGGGCGGCCGTTAATCTGGCATAAATACAGAATTGGGTGATGGGAGCCTAAAACATAATACTCCCGTCATATTGATAAGAAATCCATATAGGTCCGGAGTAGTAAACCGGATTTGTATGGATTTTTGTACATTTCATTTACTAAAGCACTTTGTTGTGATAAAATACTAAAGAAACTCTAAAACAAAAACAGGTGGTTTGTATATGAAACAATTAATGTTAGGAAACAAGGCGGTAGCCCGCGGCTTATACGAGGCAGGAGTCTGTTTCGCATCCAGCTATCCGGGAACACCTTCAACGGAAATTACAGAGGAGCTCGCAAAATTCGATGATGTATACTGCGAGTGGGCTCCAAACGAAAAAGTAGCTATGGAGGCGGCATTCGGTGCATCACTTGCCGGACGCCGCAGTTTTTGCGCTATGAAGCATGTTGGACTGAATGTTGCGGCAGATCCTTTGTATACAATGTCCTACACCGGTGTAAACGCCGGAATGGTTATTGTGGTTGCTGATGATGCGGGAATGCATTCTTCTCAAAACGAACAGGACTCCCGTCATCATGCCATTGCATCAAAGGTACCGATGTTAGAGCCGTCGGATTCTGCAGAGGCTCTGTATTTTGCAAAGCTTGCCTTTGAGATTTCGGAGAAATTTGATACACCGGTCATTTTAAAGATGTGTACAAGGGTATCGCATTCACAGTCTGTTGTGGAAATATCAGACAGAGTGCTTCCGGAAAAGAAGGTATATGAGAAAAACATCGCCAAATATGTTATGACACCGGCAAATGCCATAAGAAAGCATCCTGTGGTGGAAGAGAGAACAAGGCTGCTCAAAGAATTCGGATGCAGTTCCGATGTCAACCGTATGGAGATGGGCGATAAATCCTTGGGAATTATTACGGATTCGACAAGTTATGAATATGTGAAAGAAGTCTGTAAGGACGAGGCCAGCGTGCTTAAGATAGGTCTCGTTAATCCTCTTCCGGATCAGCTTATTTTGGATTTTGCATCAAAGGTAGACAGACTTGTGGTTGTAGAAGAACTTGACCCGATAATTGAAGAACACTGCAGGGTTTTGGGACTTGAGGTTTCGGGGAAAGATATTCTTCCGATTACCGGAGAGTTTTCTCAGAATATCGTGGCAAAGGCACTCGGCAAAGAGGTATGCAGCGGAATGGCTCTTGATGAAGAACTGCCGGTTCGTCCGCCTGCAATGTGCTCGGGATGTCCGCACAGAGGACTTTTTTATACATTAAGCAAAAACAAATGCACGGTTTTGGGAGATATAGGATGCTATACCCTTGGCTCGGGAGCACCGCTTAGCGCGGTAGACACCACTCTTTGTATGGGCGGCTCGGTTTCGTCAATACACGGGTTTAACAAGGTGGGCGGCAAAGATACTGAGAATAAAACAGTTGCCGTTATAGGCGATTCAACATTCATGCATTCGGGAATGACCGGACTTGCCAATATTGCATATAATCAGAGTAACTCGGTGACCATTATTCTGGACAACTCAATAACCGGAATGACAGGGCACCAGCATAACCCGACTACGGGATACAATATCAAGGGGGAACCGGCAGGCAAAATAGACCTTGAAGCGCTGGTAAAAGCCATGGGCATAAACAGAGTAAGAGTTGTAGACCCGTATGACCTTAAGGCCTGCGATAAGGTTGTTAAAGAGGAACTTGCAGCTGAAGAGGCGTCTGTCATTATTACAAGAAGACCTTGTGTGCTGCTAAAAAATGTAAAGAAAAACCCGCCGCTTTCGGTAGATGAGGATAAATGCAAGAGCTGTAAGGCGTGTATGAAGATTGGCTGTCCTTCAATCTCTATGAAAGACAAAAAAGCGCATGTAGATGCGACATTATGCGTTGGATGCGGTGTCTGCACACAGATGTGTAAATTCGATGCTTTTTGCGGTATGGTAAAGGAGGAGAGTTAAGATGGATACAAAGAATATAATGATTGTCGGAGTCGGCGGTCAGGGCTCTCTTCTGGCAAGTAAGACTCTCGGATATCTGCTTATAAATGAGGGATATGATGTAAAGGTGTCGGAAGTGCACGGTATGAGTCAAAGGGGCGGAAGCGTTGTGACTTATGTAAGATACGGTGAAAAGGTGTACTCCCCCATAATAGATGAGGGAGAGGCGGATGTAATTGTTTCGTTTGAACTGCTCGAGGCGGCACGCTGGATGAAGTGTTTAAAGCCGGGCGGACAGATTGTTACCAACACCCAGCAGACCGACCCTATGCCTGTGGTAATGGGCGCAGCCGAGTATCCCGAAAATCTTGCAGAGAAAATGCAGAAAAAGGGAGCGAAGGTTGATGCTATAGACTGCCTTTCTCTTGCAGAGCAGGCGGGTAACATTAAAGCTGTAAATGTGGTGCTTTTGGGCAGGCTTTCACATTATTTTGATATACCGGAAGAGTCGTGGATAAAGGCGCTAGAGGCCAATGTTCCGGCAAAGCTTCTCGATATAAACAAAAAGGCTTTCGAACTTGGAAAAAACGCGTAAAACATATGGAGGAATGCGGTTTAGATGGAGAAATACTTTCAGAAAGAAATAGAGACGGCATCTCTGGAAGAAATCAGAAAAATCCAGGATGAAAAACTGATTAAACAGGTGAAACATGTTTGGGATAATGTTCCGTATTATCGTAAAAAGATGGAAGAGGCAGGAGTTACACCGGAGGACATCAAATCAAGAGATGACCTTCACAAGCTTCCGTTTTTGTCAAAGGCGGATTTGAGGAAGGCTTATCCGTACGGACTTTTGGGTGAGCCTCTGGATAAGTGCGTAAGAATACATTCCACATCCGGAACTACAGGTAAAAGGGTAATAGCTTTTTACACTCAGGATGACCTTGATATGTGGTCGGATTGTACTGCCAGAGCCCTCGTGGCAGCAGGAGCGGATGAAAAGAGCGTGGTACAGGTGTCTTATGGATACGGACTCTTTACGGGCGGTGCAGGACTTAATGACGGCAGTCATAAGATAGGAGCTCTTACCGTACCTATGTCTTCGGGAAGTACTGACAGACAGATAATGTTTATTCAGGATCTGGATGTGAGCGTCCTTTGCTGTACTCCTTCATACGCTGCTTTTCTTGCTGAAAGGATGAAAGAAATGGGCCTTTCACCGGAAGAGATTCCGTTAAAGGCCGGTATCTTCGGAGCTGAGGCATGGAGCGAGGAGATGCGCAGGGATATAGAAAAAACAATGGGTATAAAGGCGTACGACATTTATGGCCTTACTGAGCTTTCCGGCCCGGGAGTATCATTTGAGTGCTGCGAGCAAAGCGGTATGCATGTAAATGAGGATCACTTCATTCCGGAAATAATTGATCCCGATACGGGAGAGGTGCTTCCGGATGAAGCGGAGGGAGAACTTGTATTTACGGCGATAGACAAAACTGCTTTCCCCGTAATGAGATACCGCACAAGGGATATATGTTCTCTTTCGCGAGAGAAATGCTCATGTGGGCGTACTCTGATAAAGATGGGCAAACTTAAGGGCAGAAGCGATGATATGCTCATCATTCGTGGCGTGAATGTATTCCCGTCCCAGATAGAAACCGTTCTTCTCAATAACGGATATCCGGCTAACTATCAGATTATAGTTGACCGTGTAAACAACAATGATACATTCGACATCCATGTGGAGATGACTCCGGAAATGTTTACGGATAATCTTGGTGAGGTTGAAAGCCGCCAGGCACACCTTACGGATGACCTTAAGGCAATGCTTGGAATAAAGGCGAAAGTGACTCTTGTTGCGCCCAAGTCAATTACGAGGTCTGAAGGCAAGGCGGTAAGAGTTATAGACAAACGCAAATTTTAGGGTTTTCCGGGAGGTGTAAAGATGAGTATTAAACAGATTTCTGTATTTATGGAAAACAAGCCCGGAGTACTGGGTGAAATGACAGAAGAACTCGCTAAAAATAATGTGGACCTTAGGGCGATATCTCTCGCAGAGGCAGCGGATTTTGGCATTGCGAGGATGATAGTTGATGATTTATATAAGGCAACTACGGTTTTAAAGGACGCAGGTTTTGTGCACAGGCTGGTTGATGTGGTGGCGGTGGAGATACCTGATGTTCCGGGCGGCCTTAATAAAGTGCTGGGCTGTTTGTCGGGTGCCGGAGTAAATCTTGAATATATGTATGCGTCGAGAGGTGATAAAGAAGAAAACCGTGCTTATATGATTCTTAAAGTTGAGCAGGTAACCCGGGCTTCTGATGCTCTTAAGGAAGGCGGATTTAATCTCGTTGATCAGGATCACGCAGACGAAGTATAAGACTATGAAAATACTGGTAGTATCCGATTCGCACGGAAGAAATTCCAATATAGACGAAGCGATTAAAAGAGAAAAACCTTTTGACATAC
>CAJOOU010000189.1 GCA_905236735.1 uncultured Eubacterium sp.
ACATAAAAAAGCGATGTATTTAAACATCGCCTTTTTGTAAAATGCCCGCGTCCATGCGGTAAATATGATCCGCCTCTTGTGAGGCTCCGCTTTCGTGGGTTATTATAAGCACCGCTGCCCCTTCTTGGGCCGCCTGCTTAAGCAGATCAAATACCAGCTTTGTATTTTCATCATCAAGGTCTCCGGTCGGTTCATCCGCAAAGATTACATCCGATTTTTTCAGGAGCGCCCTTGCTATGGACATGCGCCGCATTTCTCCACCGGAAAGTTCTCTCGGGAGTACGTTTTTGAGATGATCTATCCCGAGCTTTTCCAAAAGTTTTACGGCTTCATCTTCTTTCCCTTTTTCTTTATTATAAAGAGAAAACGGAAGAAGAACATTTTCAAGCACATTTAAAGAGCCTATGGCGCCCTGTCCCTGCGGTATAACTGAAAATTTCTCATTTCTTAGTCTCGAGAGCTCTTTTTCGCTCATGCGATAAATATCCTGCCCGTCAAAAAAGACAGCCCCTTCCGAAGGAGAGAGTATCCCGGATAACATATGCATAAGGGTAGTCTTTCCGCTGCCGCTTCTTCCCTTTATTATAGTCACTTCTCCGGGCACAAGCTCAATATCAAGAGTATCGACCGCCGTAAATATATTGGTGTTTTGCCCTTTTCTGAGATATTGTTTTTTTATGTCTTTCGCAAAAAGCCCTGCCATCTAATCCACCTCCCTCAGCAGATTCCCGGCGTCGCCTTTTACGACCCTTCGTCCCGCTATGATATTTGAAAGAGCGCTGAAAACCATAACCGCCAAAGCGCAGACTAAGGAAAAGAGTGCGAGAAATCCTCCATTTGGCAAAAGAAAAGGAAGTCCCAAAGTATTTTCTATCAGATCACCGAAGCCGAAAAGCACAGCCAAAGACGCGGCAATGCCGATAATGCTTCCCATAAGTCCGGCGAATACTCCTTCCATCATCACTACTGCCGCTACCGCAGTCTTAGATGCGCCGAGAGTCCTTAAAAGGGCGAATTCGCGTTTTCTCTCATTTATACTCATTGAAAATACGATGATAAGGATAAAAAGAGCCATGAGCCATATTATGACTGCCGCTCCTCCTATAATGTCAGAGACTCCCACCAGGCTGTCTGAGACATCCGTGATCATACTCTTTGTCCTTACGGCTTCGACACTTCTCACATGAATGTTTATGTCATTTAAAACCTCGTCAACACTGTATCCGTCGGCGACATTTATAAGTACGCATGAGACCACCTTATCAGGGTCTATATCCGAAAAGGTATTAAGCCCAAGGTCAAGCGAAGACTGTATCAGAGTCTTTATGGTATCTTCGTTTGTATATACTGCCGTATCGAGCGATGTACCGGTTTTTTTCAGCTTTGCCGCCACCTTAACCTCCGTGCCGTAAAAAGAGAGGGTATCTCCCACAAAGGCATTAAGGTCGTTTCCGACCACCACTTCAAGATAGTCTAAATCTCCGCTGTAGCTGTCCTTTATCCAAGGCTTTATGGTAAAGTCTGTCTCGGGGTCTATGCCTATTATCTGCACCTTTACCGAGCAGCAGCTCGCACTCATGGTGGAGAGGAAAAACTGTGCGGATATCTCTCCCACTCCTTCTAACTGTGAAAGTTTGTCATATACGGACGAGTCCATATAAAAATATCCCGTGCTTCCCTGCAAAAGTATATTGGAAAGATTGGTCTTTGTCGTGGCCTCATACGGCACCACCATAATATCCGCCCCAAGTCTGTCTTCAAGAGAAGACAGACCGCTTCTAAGGCTCATTATAAATACACTGCCGCCGAAAAGCGAAAGGGACAAAAACGCCGTAAGTATGACCAGCGCCGCGCTGCGCGCCGGTCGGCGGATAAGATTTTTTAAACTTAAACTAATTTTCATCTTTTTTTATACTCGTAAATATATTTACTGCACAGATCACGATCATAACAACGGCTGTTATTGTTACCGCCGGTCTCATAATGCTCCTGCATCTCATATCATCCATCATGCAAAGGTTTATTAGCGTTCCCGGGATAAATATCACCACAACCGAAAGTATGGCGTTTGATATGGAAAGATAAAGTCTTGCCGAGCTATTCCTTGCTACGAGACAAATAACGGATATCAAAACCTCCGCTATCGAAACGGCAAATACTGCCTGCTGCGCCCAGTGGCATGCCATTATGCTCTCTTCCCCTGCTTCGCATGCGGAAAAAATGCTCTGCACCCCTATCATAAGCACAAAAGCCGCTATGACCATCAAAATGTCGATAATACTGATCTTCTTTGTATTCATAGTATCCTCCTGATTAATATATTAGTGCAGTTCGCTTCTTCTAACCGCACTCATCTATTATAACTCTTTTGTGATAAATGTAAATATAAAAATTTATCATCTGACTCGTGACCCTTAAAATCCTCCGAGCCGCATAAAAAGAATCTTTTATCGCCCGTAGACTTATCCACGGTAACATCTGCCGCATACCAGCTGTCACCAATCCTGACCGCGTTCCATGCATGGCGCTCCGACTTGCCT
>CAJOOU010000190.1 GCA_905236735.1 uncultured Eubacterium sp.
AAACAATGCACCTGCCCTCCAAGGCTGCGGAGTATTTTTTTATTGATACCCGAGAGCGCCATATTGGTGTCCGTTACCACATCTGCGCCGCCTCTTAAAAGGTTTTCAAGTATCTCCGGTGCATTTGTACTAAATCTTAATGTCGCGGCATAATCAAACTCCGCAGTAGTATGAATTGCTCTCATTGTTATGTGTCTTTCTTCCTCAGGAATAATTATCCCCAAAGCTTTAAGTTCTGCATCTATTATACTAAAGCTTTTTTCTTCTATTTTGGCAGGTTCTATAATTTCGATTTTATTTCTTATTTTTCCCATATATTTCCTTTAAACTTTCTATTAAACATCTGTTTTCATCATGCTTTTTGATGGAAATCCTGTAATACCCCTTATTTAAGCCCTCAAAATTACTGCAGTCCCTTATCATAATACCGTATTCAAGCAGTCTTTCCTTTAAATCCTCAATCACGGATCTAAACAACATAAAATTAACATCCGATTCAAAGCACCTTATCCCGAGATTTTGCATTTCCCTTTTAAGATACTCTTTTTCATCCCTTATAAGCGTCTTTGATTTTTCATAGTATGCCTCACATTCAAGTGCCTTTTCTCCTGCCGCCTGGGCAATCGCAGATACATTCCACTCCGGAAGAACAGCTTTTATCAAATCCGCCGCCTCTTTATCCGGACAAATAAGATAGCCGAGTCTTATACCGGCAAGGGCCTGATATTTGGTAAATGCCTTCAGCCTAAGTGCTCTTACAGCCCCGGCAGCTTCATCCGTAAAATCAAAAAAACATTCATCCAGAACCACAACACAGCCGTACTCGTCTGCTTTTTTACATATCTTTTCAATCAGCTCTTTCCTTACAAGTCTTCCTGACGGATTGCCGGGATTGGTGATAAAAATCATATCCACATCCCCGTCTATATAATCTGTAAAATCATCCCCGACTTCAAAGCCGTTATCTTCCAAGGTATAATATCTTTTTATCTCACATCCGGATGAAATGGCGGCTCTTTCGTATCCGTAAAATCCCGGTGACACAAGAAGCACCTTTTGGGGGGCATACGCCCAAAACAAAGCCGATATAAGCTCTGACGCCCCGTTTCCTACTACTATCGTTTCCCCATGAGCGCCCTCCCTGTCAGCAATTGCACCTGCAAGTTTCAGACTTTCATACTCAGGATATTTTCCGGCGCACTCTGCCGTTTCTCTTATTTTTTTTATGACCTGCGGCGCAGGCCCCAGGGGATTTGTATTTACCGAGAAATCAATTTTTACTTTTCTGTTAAAAGCTCCGCCATGTTCGTATTTTATGTTCACAATTACACTATCTCCAATATTAAAACACATATCATAAAGCACATAAAGGCAGTCAGGTACAAAAGACCGTGGCTTAAGATAATATCCTGCAAATCCGCAGGCCTGAGAGCATCTCCTATATACGGTTTTTCAACCTTTTTCCCAAAATAATACGCATCTCCGCCAAGTCTTATTCCAAGTGCTCCGGCGCACACACTTTCTGTTTGGGCGCTGTTTGGGCTTTTGTGATTTAATCTGTCTCTTTTATATATCTTAATCGCCCTTATCCCGCTTATATTATTGCCCTTACTGAAAAAATGCAGTATAAATGCAGACATTATCATTAATACCGCACTTATTCTCGCAGGAACAAAGTTTACCACATCATCGGTTTTTGCCGAGGCTCGTCCGTAATACTCAAATTTTTCGGAGTGATACCCCACCATTGAGTCCAAAGTGTTTATCGCCTTATATATAAATCCCAAAACAGGGCCTCCGATTGCCAGATAAATCATTGGCGCTATCACACCATCGCTTGTATTTTCTGCCACAGTTTCAACGGTAGCCCTGATAATTCCCTCCTCATCCAAAGCATCCGTATCTCTGCCAACTATCATTGAAAGACTGCTCCTTGCCTTATCAATGTCACCCTTTTCAAGAGCGTCATATACCTTACAGCTTTCGCTCCTTAGCGACTTTAGCGCCAGGCAAAACCATCCGAGGATTCCCTCAATCATAATGCCTGCCGGCTTTGATATGCCATATGTAATCCCCAAAACTAAAAGCACCGATATTCCGCTCAAAAACACCGTGCTTACAGTTAATATTATGCCATTATTTAATTTTTTCTCATCACTGTACCCGGTACGGTTTTGTCTCTTTTGTGCAAATTCTATATAGCTGCCTATAATTCTTACCGGATGATATATCCAGACAGGGTCTCCCAGAAAAATATCCAGAGCAAAAGAAAGACAAAAAGCATATATGTGACAATTCAGGTAGTATTCAGGCATTT
>CAJOOU010000191.1 GCA_905236735.1 uncultured Eubacterium sp.
AACATATTCCTATCGCGCGAGTGCGCATCCATAGCGGAGCGCTTTTTATGATATAGGAATTTCGGAGAAATTTCCTATATCATAAAATACGCGAGGAGAATACAAATGTATTTGTATTCTCCTCGTATGTTTAAAATATTATCTTATAGCTTTGTAATAGTTATGGGAGTATCTGCTGCCAGCCTCCGCTGTTTCCTCCGTCAGACGGTGCCTCCTGAGAGCCGTATGAGCCGCTGTCCTCTGAGCTTTCGTCAGAACTGCTTGAAGAATTTGCCTTGCTTCCGAGTGTAACCGATATGGTCACTTCCTCGTAAGAGCCGTTGTTTGCTCTCTGTACCGTTATATCTACCGTCGTACCTGCCGCATAGTATTCCATGAGTTCCTGCAGGTCATCCTGCGAGCTTATGGTATGTCCGTCAAATGAGGTGATGATATCGCCCACCTGAATACCTGCGTTCTCTGCTGCTGAGCCTGAAACCACCTGTGAAATATAGAATCCTTCAGGCATATTGTATGCTTCCGCAACTTCCTCTGTTACATCCACACCGGCAACTCCAAGGTAAGCACTCTCATCAGAAGAAACCTTTTCTCTCTCTATCAGCTCCTCTATAATCGGGATGGCTGTCGAAATCGGGATGGCATATCCCATACCTTCTACATCAGTATCTGTATACTTGGCTGAATTAATACCTATTACCTCACCTGCAGAGTTAAGAAGTGCTCCGCCTGAGTTACCCGGGTTAATAGCTGCCGATGTCTGAATCAGTTCATTTGTAACACCGTCAACCGTTACTTCTCTGTTAAGTGCGCTTATGACACCTGTTGTAACAGACTGTCCGTATCCGAGAGCATTACCTATGGCAATGGCTGTCTGACCGATTTTAAGAGAATCCGAATCTCCGAGTGTAGCTACCGTAATAGCCTCAAGAGTATCTTCCGGTATATCCGAAATAGAAACACTTAAAACAGCAAGGTCGTTGCTCGAATCGGTACCTTTTATTTCTGCCGTAACTTCCTCATCATCAACAAAGGTAACCGATACCGAAGATGCATCCTCTATAACATGGTTGTTGGTAACTATGTAAAGAGTTTCATCCGTCTCTGCCACTATGATACCGGAGCCGGCACCTGTGGATTCTTCCGTCATACCAAAATACGAAGTCTCAAAAATACTTGTTACCTGTACCATTGCCGGAAGTACTGCTTCTGCCACATCAGACACATCTGAAGTGGTCTCCGTTACAGTAGATGAAAGCGTTGTCACGCTTGCATCTCCCGAGGATGTGGTAAGCACCGCAGAAGCGCCGGATGATGAATTGTCTGAACCCGAAAGCAGGGTATTTACTCCTGTGAATGTAGCCGAAGCCACAAGTCCGAATACAAGACCGGCTGCAACTACCTTTCCGAAAAATCTTCCGGCTCCGCTTCCTTCTGAATCAGATTTTTTAAACCATGACGCTCTCTTTTCCTTGTCCTTTTTTCTCTGCTCTGTCACATCCTGATAGGTTGTGTAGTAGCTCCTGTAAGGATTGTCTGCCTTTGGCTCTTCCGATGCTGTATTCTCATATGATGAATATGCTGTGCTATTTGCAGCCGAAAGGTCATCCTGAATGATTTCATTACTCTGATAGCTGTATTTATTTTCTTCATTATTCTCGTACATCTTAAGTCTCTCCTTTCAATTCTTATTCTGCACTTAAATAAGTGTTTGCCTGACAAATAAGGTATTTCCTTATCACGGTAATAATAATACTTTTTATTTGTGTCAACTTTGTGTACTATTTTTATTACATTTGTGAAGAAAAAAAGAAAGGCGCGTCACATTTTCGTGACACGCCCTTCTTTATTTTTCAATTACCTTTTTCGTCGTTACCTGCGAGAATGAATTAGAGCTTATGCTGTATGTGCTGTTTTTGTCAACAACATATATTCCCGTTCCAAGTGAGGAAAAACTGTTATCCGTAATCCTGCATCTGCCGCTGGCAAGATATATACCACAGATACTGTTTCCGCTCTTTCCTGCGAGAGAATTTCCGCTTATTGTGATTAGATTTGTATTACTCTTTCCCGTAGCAATATAAATCACATCATACTTACCTGCCTTTGTAGAAAGTTTATTATTGGTAATCGCAAGCTCATTTTTTACATTCTCAAGCTTTATGGCATTACGCTTTACACTCTTTACGGTATTTCCGGATATTTCGCCTTTTACCGTAGATGATGCAGCAACAGATATACCATTGCCCTGCATTCCGGTAATCGTATTGTCTGTTATAGAGTTTACGGACGAATACTCCGATACATAGATTCCGTTGTAAATTGCACTTGTTTTAAATCCCGAGCCCGTAATCGAATTACCGCTTACGGTAACATTTTTGGCATCGGAGAAATGTATGCCCATACCTGCGGTAACTATATTATTGTTTTCCACCGTCACTCCGCTGATATAATAATTTCCCTTTTCTATTACACCCCATACACTGCCCGTGGAAGGCCTCTTGCTCTTGTATGATGAAGTAACATTCTTGCCATAAATTAAAATAGCCGCCGTCTCCTTGGCATATCCCTTATATGCTACGGAGATATTGTTGTTTCTTATAACGGTGTTTACATTATACACAACGCTGCCGTCATAATCTTCCGTGCCCTCAAATACCCTGGTAAGCACATAGGTGGCACTGTTTGAAAACGACTGCATTACTATACCTGCTCCGCAGCCCTCTATATCGTTATTTTCTATGGTGCAGTCCTTAAATGCCAGGAGAATTATCGCTTCCTTTTGAGTATCCGTAAATACATTGTCCGTGATTTCCACATTGGTATGATATGAACCGAGAAGCTGTGAATGAGAGCCTATTCCCCTCGGTACTCCATCAAAGGTACATCCTGTTACGGTAACATTCATCATGGGAGTTCCGTCCATATATATACCGCTTAAACAATCCGCACTTGCCGCTATATCAATCTGCAACGCTTCATAGTTGCCCGAAACCTTTGCGCATGCCTCTCTTCCGGTATTTGAGTTCGCCGAGATGGCCTTGCTGCCGGTGAAGTTTTCGAAGGTACAGTTTTTAACCGTAAAATCCTTTATTGCCGCAACTTCAACCATATGCATTCCGGCTCCTCCGGTAAATACAACATCTTCAAGAGTAACATTCTCCGCATGTGCCATAACAAGATGTGCTCCCTTGTTAATGGATGTGTTCTGAATGGTTCCTCCCTTTATTGTCACATTCTTTATTCCGTCGTATCCGCTGCACTTTGCGCTGGCATTGTAGTTCGTCTCGCCCATAAATGAGCCTGTGGTGCCAAGTCTTATCATTACTCTCGAGCCGCTCGCTCCGCCGACTCCCGTAAACTTAAGTACCGCTCCGGCAGTAAGGTCAAGAGTAGTGTTGCTGTATATTCTGATTGTTGCCGTTCCAAGCTTAAAGGTGCCTTCGGGAAAAACAATGGTAAACGGCGCATCATCTGTAGCATTATCCCTCGCATATACGCAGGCCGCATTTATAGCCGCCGCAGCATCTTCATCATCTGTAAGTGAGCTTTGCAGGGTAATTACCGTGCCCTCCACCGTAAAACAGTTTACTGTGACCTTGGCCTTACCGTAGTAGAAATAATTGCCGTCCGCAAAATCATAGGTACATTTATAAGTAATGGTTACAGTTCCCTGCAAAAGACCTTTTACCACGCCCTGACCCGAAACGCTTGCAATCCCGTCATCAGATGATATCCATTCGACGCTTGAGGGGGATTTGGTCTCCGTTACAGCGTCACCCTTTTCATCGGTATAGGTATTGGTAAGTATATAGGTTTCGGGAGAATAGGTAATACTGTCTCCTCTTGTAATGGTCTCATCATAAAGATTGCAGTTACCGTTCGTTTTGGCTGTAACCGTGACCGTGGCACTTGTTTTGTAGTATGCCTTATATTCTCCGTAGGTGTAACTGTATACTATGGTATATTCAGCACTTCCTTCGGAAACAGCGCTGATTACCACCTTGCTGCCCGAAGAATTTGCTTTAATAGTGGCAACGGCCGTATCCGAACTTTCCGCCGATTCAATGGTGCATCCCGTAAAATCTGCGCTATCTGTGCTGTATCCAATTATCTCTTCTCCGTCATCACCGTATACCGGCACCGATATTGCCAGGGTCTTTGACTCATCGCTGTTTAATCCGAGCTGTTTTTTCGCCCCTGTCTCTATGGTAATACTGTGGACAGTACTCTCCGATACAGCAGATTCCACCGTGTTATTTTCATACGAACCGTCATCTGCCTTTACCTCTGATGCCGGCAAAATAAAGCACCAGAGCGCAATAAACACAGATAATACAGATAATATAATTCGCTGCCTCTTTTTCTCCTCATTTAATAAGATATCCTGTCTTCTTATCAAACACATACTTAACACCTTTAATAGTTACCTTTCCGGTTTTCATTGCACCGTTTTTTCCGAAATATCGTTTTCCTTTATGGGTAGTCTTCCAGACCTTGGTCTGCATTACACCCTTCGAATCAAAATAATATGCCTTTCCGTCTATCCATGTGACTCCGGTAGCTCTGTATCCCGTGTCCGGGTCCAGATAGTAGGTATTGCCTCCAATGGTAATCCATCCTGACCTAACCAGTCTGCCGTAGATACCAAAATATCTTGTTCCTCCTGATGTGGTCTTCCATGTACTTGTCTGCAGTACTCCGGCAGACGAAAAAAGATACTTGGCTCCGTCTATGGAGCAAACTCCTGTAACTGCCGCTCCTGTTTCCGGGTCAAGATAATATTTCTTGCCCCGGTAGTGATACCATCCGGTCATTACCTCTCCGGTAATCTTGTCATAGAACCTGAGCTCACTGGTGCCACTTGCCAAAGTCGACCGGCAGTAGGGTTTAAAAGCCACATCGATGTCAAAATTCAGATAGTATTTGCCGGTCTCCATACATCCTCCGGCGCCAAAGTAATAAAGCTTTCCGTCTATCTCGTGAGCTCCGGTAAGTATATTGCCATCGTCATCGAGATAGTAGTAATTATACAGATAAGGGTCGTTTTCCACCTCCGTATAATCCGTAGGTATCGGCGAGCCTCCGTAAAGTTTTAAAAGACCCGTTAGTTTATCCTTAAATCCGTCCTCAGATGTATACATACCGATTTCTCCGTTTACAACCTTGTATGCCACATCGTATTTTTCATTGCCCACCGAATATACAATACCGTAGGCGGCGGCGTTTCTTCTCGCCTTATATGTCTTTCTCCATGTAAGGCCGTTGCTTACTTTCCATCTTACTCCTGCCACTCCGGAGTTTTGAATATAGCTGTACATCGGCTGCGCGCATGCCATAAACTCTTCGGACGATGATGATGATGTGCCGTGATGCGCCACCTTTAAAATATCACACTTAAGAGCGCTTCCGTATTTTTTAACGAGCAGTTCTTCTTCTTCTACCCTCGTATCTCCCGTTGTAAGGAAGGTAACATCACCGCATACAAGCTGAGAAATAAGGCTCAGGTTGTTTATATATGCATTCGTTATTGTCAGATCGCCTATCTCCACATCCTCGGAGTCAGGATCGTCAAGCGTGTCTTCTTCAAGCTCGAGCTCGGCTTCTGAACCGTCATCGGTAATGTCGTCATAACCGTCCTCAAGTCCATCGTCTTCCTCTTCGGTTTCTTCTTCATCTTGCGTAGATACTATTGATGAAGCCTTTTCATAGGCCGTCTTTTCGTCTCCGGTCAGAAAGTCAGCGTTATTCATACTGTCGGTTCCCACCGGTCCTATCACATTTACGGTCACATCTCCGAAGCTAAAGGTATCTCCCACCTTAAGATAATAAATATCGTCTTCGCTTCCACCGTATTTGGTAAAAAGTCCGGCAAGTCCGTCATATCTTTCAAGGAAAGCATTTAAGGCTATCTTGTCTGCAAAAAGAGACTGGCTCGGCAGATAAA
>CAJOOU010000192.1 GCA_905236735.1 uncultured Eubacterium sp.
AAATTCAGACCGCATCATTTCCCCTTTACCGAACCATCGGCAGAAATGGATGTTTCGTGCTTTAAGTGCGGAGGAGCCGGATGCAGATTCTGTAAAAACGAAGGATGGATAGAAATCCTCGGCTGCGGTATGGTACATCCTCATGTGCTCGAGATGTGCGGAATTGACCCCGATGAGTATTCCGGATTTGCATTCGGTGTCGGCCTCGAGCGAATTGCGTTACTTAAATATGAAATTGATGACATGAGACTTTTGTATGAGAACGATGAGAGATTTCTCTCACAGTTTTAGGAGGATTTTTAAATGAATACATCTTTAAATTGGTTAAAAGCATATGTGCCTGAGCTTGATTGTTCGCCTAAAGAGTATATGGATGCAATGACACTTTCGGGTACAAAGGTAGAATTCTTTACAGAGCTTGATGCTGACCTTGATAAAATCGTTATAGGTCAGATTGATACAATAGAAAAACACCCGGATGCCGACAAACTTGTAATATGTCAGGTTAATGTCGGAACGGAAAAGCTGCAGATAGTAACAGGTGCTCCGAATGCCGCAGAAGGAGCAAAGGTGCCTGTTGTTCTTGACGGAGGACGGGTTGCCGGAGGTCATGACGGCAAAAAGACTCCGGGAGGCATTAAAATCAAAAAGGGCAAGCTGCGCGGCGTGGAGTCGTTTGGTATGATGTGTTCTATAGAAGAACTCGGTTCATCAAGGGATTTTTATCCTGATGCGCCGGAGGACGGACTTTATATCCTTCCGGATGACGCACCCGTAGGAGCTGATGCGATAGAATACCTTGGCCTGCGCGACTCGGTTCATGAGTATGAGATTACATCAAACAGGGTTGACTGCTATTCTGTAATAGGAATTGCAAGAGAAGCGGCTGCCACCTTTGGCAAGAAATTTTATTATCCGGAAATCAAAGAAACCGGAAACAGCGAAGATGTAAATGATTATATAAAGGTTACGGTAGAAGACAGTGAGCTTTGTCCGAGATATGTGGCAAGAGTTGTAAAGAATGTTAAAATCGGACCTTCACCGGAGTGGATGCAGAGAAGACTTGCAAATGCCGGAATAAGACCTATCAACAATCTGGTTGACATAACGAACTATGTAATGGAAGAGTTCGGACAGCCGATGCATGCCTATGATTATGATACGATTTCAGGTCATGAGATTATTGTTAAAAGGGCAGCGGACGGAGATAAGTTTACTACCTTAGATGGACAGGAGAGAAATCTCGATAAAGATGTTCTTATGATTTGTGATAAGGGAGGTCCTGTAGGTATTGCCGGTATCATGGGTGGAGAAAACTCCATGATTACAGATGATGTAAAGACAATGATGTTCGAGGCTGCCTGCTTTGACGGCACAAACATCAGACTTTCATCAAAGAGAATAGGTATGAGGACAGATGCATCGGGTAAGTTTGAGAAGGGACTTGACCCCAATACCGCACTTGAAGCTATGAACAGAGCCTGCCAGCTTGTGGAAGAACTTGGCTGCGGAGAAGTTGTGGGCGGAAAAGTGGATGTATATCCTAATCCGAAAGAAGGCAACAGGGTAGCCTTTGAGCCGGATAAATACAATAAACTTCTCGGTACAAATGTTGAGGCCGATACAATGCTTGAGTATTTTGACAGAATCGACCTTAAATATGATGAAAAGACAAATGAGATAGTTGTACCTTCATGGAGACAGGATGTCAAATGTATGAACGACCTCGCAGAGGAAGTAGCAAGATTTTTTGGATATGATAAGATTCCGACAACTCTTCCTATCTCAAGAGGAAGCAAGGGTAAGCTTTCATTTAAACTCAGAGTAGAGGAAATTGTGGGAAATGTAGCTCTTTCCAACGGTTTTTCCCAGGCGATGAGCTATAGCTTCGAGAGTCCGAAGGTATATGACAGCCTTCTTGTTCCTGAGGGAGCAAAGGAAAGAGAGGCAATTGTTATTTCCAATCCTTTGGGAGAGGATTTCAGCATAATGAGAACTCTTCCGGTGCATGGAATACTTTCATCTCTGGCCACAAACTACAACAGAAGAAACAAAACCGCTGCTCTTTATGAGTTTGCCAATATATATCTGCCAAAGGCTCTTCCTTTAACGGAGCTTCCGGATGAGAGAGTGCAGCTTGTGCTCGGACAGTATGGCGAGGGCGACTTTTTTGCAATGAAGGCAGTGGTAGAGGAAATCTTTGATAAACTCGGCATGAATGAGGATATAAAATACTCACCACAGTCTGAGGTAAGCTTCCTTCACCCGGGAAGAAAAGCGGATATCATATATGCAGGAGAAAAAGTCGGATATCTCGGAGAGGTACATCCGGATGTGCTCGATAATTATGAAATAGGACAAAAAGCCGTGCTTGCCGTGCTTGATATGCCTAAAATAACAGAGAAAACCACATTTGACCGTAAGTTTACGCCGGTTGCAAAATATCCGGCTGTATCAAGGGATATTTCTCTTGTCGTACCTAAGGATATTCTTTCTGGAGATATTATTGAGACAATTAAAAAGAAGGGCGGCTCATATCTTGAAAGCGCTGAACTCTTTGACCTTTACGAAGGCTCTCAGATACAGAAAGGCTATAAGTCAATGGCTTATACAATTACATTCAGGGCTAAGGATAAAACCCTTGAAGAGGGTGACATAACTCCTGTAATGAATAAGATTATCGATGCACTTAAAGAAAAGAATATAGAGTTAAGGGCATAAGTAATGGATGTAAAAGATTTTAATTATGAACTTCCGGAGGAGCTTATCGCTCAGGATCCTTTAGAGGACAGGTCATCATCAAGGCTGATGCATATAGACCGTATCACGGGAGCGGTAAGTCATGATAGGTTTTATAATATTAAAGATTATTTAAAACCGGGAGACTGTCTTGTTATGAACAATACCAGGGTAATACCGGCGCGTCTCTACGGAGTAAGGGAAGATACCGGCTCTCATATGGAGCTTCTGCTTTTGAAAAGAAGGGAGGCTGACATATGGGAGACACTGGTTAAACCCGGAAAAAAATGTCGCACGGGGCACAGGTTTGTTTTTGGTGATGGCTCTCTTAAGGGTGAAATTATTGATGTTTTACCGGAAGGAAACAGGCTTATTCATTTTGAATATGAAGGTATATTTGAAGAAGTGCTTGATGCACTTGGAGAGATGCCGCTTCCGCCGTATATTACTCATAAACTCAAGGATAAAAGCAGATATCAGACCGTTTATGCCAAATATGACGGCTCGGCTGCAGCACCTACCGCAGGACTGCATTTTACAAATGAACTCTTAAATGAAATAAGAGAAATGGGAGCAGATATTGCAGAAGTCACCCTTCATGTGGGGCTTGGAACTTTCAGACCGGTAAAAGTTGACACTATAGAAGAGCATCATATGCATTCGGAATTTTATATTATAGACGAAGAAGCAGCAGCTAAAATAAATAAGGCAAAAGAAGGCGGAAACCGCGTTATTTGTGTAGGAACAACGAGCTGCAGGACACTTGAATCGGCAGCAGATGATAATGGTTATATCAAAGCCCAAAGTGGCTGGACGGACATTTTTATTTATCCGGGATATAAGTTTAAGGTTATGCAGGGACTTATTACCAATTTCCATCTGCCTCAGTCTACACTTCTTATGCTTGTGTCGGCTTTTGCCGGCAGGGAAAATGTGCTGAAAGCCTATGAAGAAGCTGTAAGAGAAAGATACAGATTCTTTTCATTTGGAGATGCTATGATATTACTTTAAATGAAAAGAATCTGCATAGCAGTTTTTAAAATGGATTAAGTGTCGGATTGATTTAATTTATCAAAAATCCATTTTCCGGCCTTTGTCAGATTTGAGCGTTTTAAACCGCTTGTTTTGGTGACTGTTGATTTGATAAGCGCCGAGGACTCGTTTTTGTTTGAAAGGCTCCAGCATACATAGCTGACATTATATTTGTCCATAAGGTTGGCCCATTTGTTGGCCTGCGATGTGCTTACGGAGCCGTTTCCTGAGGATTCTGAGAGCCCGAATTCACTTACAAAGACAGGAACACCGGCTTTTAGAGCGCTAAGCATCTTTTTTCTGTATGTGCTTTTATGAGTAGCGGCGTAGAAATGCATGGTATACATAATATTGTCATAGTCGAGCAGGTCACCGGATATAGTATCTACATCCTGAGACCAGGTAGGGGTGCCTACAAGTATTACAGCATCCGTATAGCTTCGGATGGTCGGAATAACATAGTCCGCATATTTTTTTATATCACTCCATGTGGTATTTCCGTTTGGCTCGTTACAGATTTCGTATATTACATTGTCATAATCCTTAAAGCTTTTGGCAGCCCATTTAAAGAATGATTTTGCTGATTTTTTATAGGTGAGAGGATTGGAATCGGACAGAATATGCCAGTCTATAATTACATACATATCGTTATCAGAGGCGTATTTTACGCCTCTTTTTATTAGCTTTTTGAGCTGTGTTCTGTTTGCGGAATCACCGGTGCAGTATCCGTTGTATTCAGCGCTATACATTGCAAGCCGAACCACATTTGCTCCCCATTTATCGTGCAATTCTTTAAACATGGAATTGTTTACATAATCCGGGAACCAGGCAAGACCGTGAGTACTTACTCCTTTGAGCTGGATTTTCTCGTTATTTTCATCTGTAAGGTATATACCGTCTACTTTTAAAGCTCCGGATGTGGCGTCTTTATCTGCAGCATAGGCATTTTTGGGTAAAGACAGAGCTAAGGCAATAGCAGCTAAAATCAATAATATTTTTTTCATAACATTCTCCCGCATAATAGTTGTTTTTCTTTAATAATAAATAAAATCATGAGTTAATTCAAGTTTTTGTGTTAGTGATTGTATTTTTTTAATAAGAGGAATGTATTATTGACATGTTAGTATTATCTAACTATAATGAACGCGTTGATCAATAAGTTAACAGTGTTGAAGTTGTTTCACCGGCTGTTAATACCTGGGAAAAACTTTTTATAAGTGAAAATGAGAGGCAGACTTCGACTGCCAGAGAAGATGGCCTTGAAGCAATGTGGAATGACTTTAGTCAGAACAGGATAATAGTTGACATAATATATAAAAACTATGACGAGCAAAAACTTCTTTTGAGTGCACAGTACTCCGCTATACTGGAAATGCTCAGGCACGATTTTTCATATGAGGAAGCACAGCATTATGTGTATACGGTGAATTCCTTCTTCAGAGAAGGCTGGCGTAGTTTTCTTGGTTTCTGATTAAGAATTTGGAGGCTATACAATGAAAAAGAGAAATACTTTCTCCTGGGTTTTGGAATTTGCCGGGAGAAAAAAGGTATATTTTGGCGGAAGCGTTATTCTTGCCATAATAGGCGTTGCTGTTTCATTTATTCCGTACCTGATAATTGCAGATATTGTATCACACCTTCTTATGGGGAATACAGATCATAGGTATTATTTAAAGGCTGTGGTTATTATGGGAATCTGCTGGGCGTTTAGAGTGACTTTTCATTCTCTTTCAACAACACTTTCTCATGTGGCGACGTTTAGTGTTCTTGGAGGAATAAGAAGTCAGCTTTGTGAAAAGCTTTCCAAAATACCTCTCGGCTCTGTGCTTGATGATAATAGCGGAAGTTATAAAAATATTATTGTAGAGAGAGTAGATTCAATGGAAACCACTCTTGCTCATATCGTGCCGGAGTTTACGGCTAATATTCTTTTACCGATCTGTATGTTTATATATATGCTGATACTTGATTGGAGAGTCGGACTTGCCAATCTTATTTCAGCAGTTATCGGTGTTTTGCTTGCTGCTGTAATGATGGCAAAAAGTCAGGGCGAGTTTGAAGTAACTGTGAAAAAGACGAAATATCTTAATGATACGGCTGTTGAATATATAAACGGAATAGAAGTAATAAAAGCCTTTGGAAAAACGGGAAGTTCTTATGAAAAGTTTGTAAAGGCTGCTCGTGAAGGCGCAGATTGTTTTATTAACTGGATGAGAGATTGTATCTGGTGGCAATCGGGGTCTATGGCGTTTATGCCGGCAACTTTTTTGGGAGTTCTTCCGGTAGGACTCTATCTTGTGAAAAACGCATCTTTAAGTTCAGAAGAATTTATTACTTGCATAATTCTCTCTGCCGGACTTATTACACCCCTTATAGTGGCTTTTTCGTATATTGACGACATTATGATGATGAAAACAATTTTCGGAGAAGTAACGGAGATACTTGAAAGAGAAGAAATGGAAAGACCGGATGTTCTTATGGAAATTCCCAATGGAAATGATATCTCTCTTAAAAATGTCAGATTTGCCTATAAGGATAAAGAAGTGCTTCACGGTATAAGTATGGATATACAAAATGGAAAGGTAAATGCTATTGTAGGACCTTCCGGATCGGGGAAAAGCACGATAGCCAGGCTTATTGACTCATTGTGGGATGTAGAAAGTGGCGAGATAACCTATGGCGGAGTAAATATAAAAAATCTGCCACTGGATTATTACAGCAGACAGATATCTTATGTTGCGCAGGATAATTACCTTTTTGATAGGTCGGTAATGGAAAATATCAGGCTTGGAAATATATCCGCAAGTGATGAAGATGTTATAAATGCTGCCAAAAGCTGTGGATGCCATGATTTTATCATGGGACTTGAAAATGGGTATGACACTATAGTAGGAGGAGCCGGCGGACATCTTTCGGGCGGAGAAAAACAAAGGATTGCCATTGCCCGCGCAATAATGAAAGACGCTCCGATAATAATACTTGATGAGGCTACTGCAAATATTGATCCGGAAAATGAAAAAGAACTTACGGAGGGCATATCAAACCTTACAAAGGAAAAGACAATTATAATGATAGCTCACAGACTAAAAACAGTAAGGGATGCAGATAAAATTATTGTTATTGATAAGGGAAGAGTTGTTCAACAGGGAAGGCATGAAGAACTTATCAATGAAGAAGGTATATACAGGAATTTTGTATCAGGCAGAAAAGAGGCTGTAAGCTGGAAGCTTGCGTAAAAAAGGAGGATGAAATGGATAATAACAAATTAACGACTAAGGATTTTATAACGGTAGGATTATTTACAGCTATTATATTTTATCTGTAACCTTTTAATCTTTTATGCGTATATTATTATATACCAATAAAAAGGAGGATAAGGTTTAATTATGAAAAGGAAAATTTTTTTATGCATTATTATGGCGACATCTCTTATCTTTACATCATGCGGAACGGGAAATTATGATGCGGGCGTATCTTCGTCAGATGCTTCTGATAAGTCTGCCGTAGAATCTCTTGACGCAGCTGTTTCTGCCGTATATCCCGAGATGGCAGCATATCCGGATGAAACGCTGTTTTATGATGAAGATGGAAATTATGACGGTGAAGCGGAATATGAGGCATATGAACTCTGGAATAAGGACAGAGATTCTCAAAGAGAACAATCCTCAGTTTATACTGACGAGTTAGACAGCTATCTTTTAAAAAGCATCCCCCGGTATTTGTCAGAACATGACGGAGAAAATATAGTATGCTCACCTCTTAATATCTATATGGCTCTCGGAATGCTTGCGGAAATTACTGACGGCGAAACGAGAGAGCAGATACTTTCTCTTACCGGAAGCGAGAGCATAGAAGATTTAAGAAAAATATCTTCTGCAATATGGAATGCAAATTACTGTGATGACGGCGCTTTTAAAAGCATTCTTGCAAGCTCAATATGGCTTAGGGATGATACTACTTACAGCATAGACACTCTTCAAAATCTTGCTGATTATTATTACGCATCATCATTTGCCGGAGAAATGGGAAGCGATGTTTTTAATAATACTCTTCATGGCTGGATAAATACCCAGACAGGTGATTTATTAAAAGACAAGGCAGACGGTCTAAGCTTTGATACCGATACATTACTTGGCCTTGTAACAACGGTATATTTCAGAGCAAAATGGCAAGAGAGCTTTTCTGAGGATATGACGGAAAACGGCATCTTCCATACCCAAACAGAAGATGTTGAATGTGATTTTATGAATCAGACCATAGAAACTCTTTATTACACGGGAAACGGTTATACCGCTGTCGGAAAAACTTTAGACAACAGAGCGGGAACTATGTACTTTATACTTCCTGATGAGGGTAAGACACCTGAGGAGCTGATTTTAGATTCAGACGAGCTTAAAGAGATTTTAAACGGTTCCTATCCTGAGAGCATAAACGCGAAAGTAAACCTTTCACTTCCGAAGTTTGATGTTTCAAGCGATATTGATTTAACGGATGCTCTTGAAGCACTTGGGGTAACAGATGTATTTGACGGAAATAATTCAGATTTTTCTCCGCTTACAAGTGATGATGGAATATTTGTTTCTTCAGCAAGGCAT
>CAJOOU010000193.1 GCA_905236735.1 uncultured Eubacterium sp.
GCAAACGCCTCCTGGTAGAAATGCAGTTTGAATTTTTGATAAACTTCGTTTATAGCATCTTCTAATTTCATAAACTGATTATAATACGCAAGGTCTGTCAAATCAAGATATTGCAAACGAAAGAACCGCCTCTGCCGCCTTCTTTCCGTCCACCTTTGCCACAGCTTTGCCAAAGCCCACAGGCCCTCTTTTTTCTATAATGCTGCATTCCATCTCTATGACATCACCGGGAACTATCTGTCTCCTGAATCTTGCATTTTTTATCCCCCCGAAAAAGGCTGTTTTTCCTTTATTTTCCTCAAGTGTCAGCATTGCCACAGCTCCGGTCTGCGCCAAAGCCTCTATCACAAGTACACCTGGCATAACATGATGTCCCGGGAAATGTCCCATAAACTGCATCTCATTTGCCGAAACGCATTTAACCCCCTTTGCATATTC
This sequence comes from uncultured Eubacterium sp., assembly GCA_905236735.1. Lineage (GTDB taxonomy): Bacteria > Bacillota > Clostridia > Lachnospirales > Lachnospiraceae > RUG14243. The sequence continues at coordinate 439 of CAJOOU010000193.1, forward strand.
CCCCGGCTCACATTCGGTAATCCTGTCTACAAGAAGAAACGGATATCGATGCGGCAATATTTTTTCTATCTCATTTGAATTAAGTTCCATCTTTATCTCCCTTATGCTCTTTTAAATATTATCGTTGCATTATGCCCGCCAAAGCCCAGAGAATTTGACATGGCATAGTCAATCTGCATGTCTTCCCCTTTGTTGGGTACAATATTAAGATCACATTCTTCATCCTTTACCCTGTATCCTATTGTGGGCGGCACAAAAGAATTCATTATCGCAAGTACACATATTACCGCTTCAACTCCGCCGCTTGCTCCCAGAAGATGCCCTGTCATAGACTTTGTAGAACTTACCCTCAGTTTGTCTGCGTGTTCCATAAATACAGTTCTTATTGCCATGGTTTCCGTCTTGTCGTTTAACGAAGTAGATGTGCCGTGAGCATTTATATAATCCACTTCTTCTGCCGGTATTCCCGCATCCGAAAGTGCATCTTTCATACATCTTACCGCGCCCTCTCCCGACGGCTCCGGCGATGTAATATGATATGCATCACAATTTGCAGAATATCCGGCCAGCTCAGCCAGTATCTTTGCCCCTCTTGACTTTGCATGCTCATATTCTTCAAGGATGACTATTCCGGCGCCTTCTCCCATTACGAACCCGCTCCTTTCTTTATCAAAAGGTATGGATGCCCTGTCTTTATCCTCAGATACCGACAGTGCATGCATTGAAGTAAAACCGCCTATTGAAAGAGGGGTAATAGCAGCCTCGGCTCCGCCGCATATCATCACATCCCCATAGCCGTCTGCAATATGTCTGTAGGCATCACCTATGGCATTCGTTGCTCCGGCACAGGCCGACACCACGCAGCTGCACATACCTTTCAGGTTAAACTTAATTGCTATATTTCCGGCAGCCATATTGGAAATTGACATAGGGATAAAAAACGGCGATACCTTATCATAGCCCTTTTCGAGTCCCCTCTTATCCTCGTTTTCGATTGTCCCTATACCGCCTATTCCACTTGAAATAAGGGTTCCCCAACGCGAGGTATCTTCATTTTCATAGTCGAGTCCCGACATCTTTATTGCTTCTGTTGCCGCAATCATGGCAAACGCACTATACCTGTCCATCTTGCGGAGTTCTTTTTTCTCAATACAGTCTTCAAAATTTAAATTCTTTACCTCGGCAGCAAGTTTTACCTTTCTGTCCGATGCATCATAAAGAGTAATCCTGTCTATACCACATCTGCCGCAAAGTATGCTCTCCCATGTTTCTTTTGTATTGTTTCCTATGGGATTCACACTGCCTATTCCCGTTATAACTACCCGTCTTTTACTCATTATACTGCCATGCCTCCGTCAACACACAAAACCTGTCCGGTAATATAACCGCTTCCTTCTTCAGCCAAAAAGCATATTGCCCTTGCCACATCCTCAGATTTTCCTATTCTTTTCGCCGGTATCATCTTTTTCATTTCTTCCCTTGCCCCCTCAGGCATTGCGGCCGTCATATCCGTCTCTATCATACCCGGAGCTACGGCATTTACCGTGATGTTCTTTGCCGCAAGTTCCTTTGCCAGTGACTTCGTCATCCCTATAACCCCCGCCTTGCTTGCAGAGTAATTGAGCTGTCCCGCATTTCCTCTTACTCCCACAACAGAGCTTAGATTTACTATTCTTCCATATCTTTTTTTCAGCATTATCTTTGATGCCGCCCTCATACACAAAAAGCTGCCTTTGAGGTTGGTATCTATAACATCATCGAATTCTTCGGTTTTCATTCTGAGCAGAATATTGTCTTTGGTAATTCCGGCATTGTTAACAAGTACATCAACCCTTCCGAATTTTTCGATTGCCGTTTCAAAAACCTTTGCAACATCCTCTTCTTTGGATACATCCGCCTTTACAAAAACAGTCTCCGCTCCGGTTTTTTCACATTCTTCTTTTACCTCTTCAGCTGCTTTTTCACTTGACGCATATGTAAGCACAAGGCCTGCGCCTTCTTTTGCAAAAGCAAGTGCACAGGCCCGGCCTATGCCTCTCGTTGCGCCTGTAATAACAACGCACCTTCCTTCAAATCTCATTTTTCACCTCATCTGTCAGCCATATATCAGCCCACTTCACTTATTGTTTTGAGCAGCGACTCCGTATCTCCTATGGCAAATGTCTTTATCCCCTTTGCCGTTCTTCTGATAAATCCCGAGAGCACCTTGCCCGGACCTATTTCTATCACCGTATCTATACCCGATTTTTCAAGCAAAAGTATGGTATCCTCCATATAAACACTGCTTTTTACCTGTTTTACCAAAAGCTCTGCTATAGTTTCTCCGTCTCGCCTTTCCCTTGCCACCGCATTATAAATCACAGGTATTTTTTCATCTCCGAAGGTCGTCTTTTCAAACTCTTTTTCGAGCTTTACGCCGGCCCCCTCCATATACGAAGTGTGAAACGGTCCGGATACATTTAAATCCATACATTTTTTTGCCCCATATAAAAGGCACAGCTCCTTTGTTTTTTCCACCGCTTTTTCTTCTCCGGCTATAACCGTCTGACCGGCGGAATTGTAATTCGATATCTCAACTTTTCCAAGCTGCGCGGCCTCATTTACCGCCCTTTTTATACCTTCCCTTTCAAGTCCGAGCACAGCGCTCATCTTCGCCGATACTCCTTTGGCAGCCTCCTGCATATACCGCCCTCTTTTTATAAGCAGTTTAATAAGGGTTTCTTCATCAAATACACCCGACGCATAAAGCGCGCTGTATTCTCCGAGCGAAAGTCCGGCAGATACTTGCGGTCTTATACCTTTTGCAAAAAGCACATTGGTTATTCCTGCGGCAAAAGCCCCCATCGCCGGCTGGGTATATTCGGTTTTTGAAATCACCTCCATGGGAGACGAAAACATCACAGCCTTTAGGTCCATTGTATTTTCACAGGCTCCGGCGCACCTGTCTATGGTGTTTTTAAATACCTCATTTTCCTCATACAGATCTTTTCCCATGCCCGGTATCTGGGCACCTTGTCCGGCATATAAAAATGCAAGTTTCATTTTCCTTTAAAGCGCAGCAATTACCTGCGCCGCCTCCTTCTGCATTTTTTCAAATATCTCACCCAGCGGCCTTATCTCATTTACAAGTCCGCTTATCTGTCCGGCCATAAGTGAGCCTTCCTTTGTATTTCCATCAAACACTGCCTTTCTAAGTGACCCGAGAGTATATTTTTCGAGTTCCATTTTACCGGCCCCTTCTTTTTCTTTTTTTACATACTCCCGTGACATAGGATTTTTAAGCACTCTTACCGGTGTGCCGCCGATTCTTCCCGTTACTATGGTAGAAGAATCCTTTGCCTTAACGACGGCCTCCTTATAGTTTTCATGTATAGGGCACTCATCAGATGCCAGAAGCACAGTTCCCACCTGTACTCCGCACGCGCCGAGTGCATATGCAGCCGCAACTCCTCTGCCGTCCGCTATGCCTCCGGCCGCTATTACCGGTATATTTACCGCATCAACCACCTGAGGAACAAGCGCCATGGTAGTAGCTTCTCCCACATGACCTCCGCTTTCGGTTCCTTCTGCAATCACTCCGTCGGCTCCGCATTTTTCCACCTTCTTTGCCAGAGCCACATTTGCCACTACAGGGAATATTTTGATTCCCTTTTCCTTCCACATATCCATATACTTTGTCGGAGTTCCGGCACCGGTTGCAACTATTTTCACACCGCACTCAGCCACAAGATGAGCCATTTCATCCGCCTGCGGATGCATTAACATAATATTAACCGCAAAGGGCTTGTCAGTCAGTTTTTTGCACACTGCAATGTTTTCTTCAAGAGTCTCTACGCTCATTCCTCCGGCACCTATCGTACCCAGAGCGCCCGCATTTGACACTGCAGCGGCAAACTCACCCGTAGCTATATTGGCCATTCCTCCCTGAATAAAGGGATATTTTATTCCCAGAATTTCATTTAACTTCATTTGTATCTCTCCTTAAAGCCTCATAAAGCAGCTGCCCCATGTAAGTCCTCCGCCGAATCCCACAGCTATTATCTTCTTTCCCTTACCTATCTTTCCTTCTTCGAAAAGTTCATCGAGTGCTATCGGTATACTTGCCCCGGATGTATTTCCGTATCTTTGCAGATTCATATACAGTTTTTCCTGAGGTATTTTCAATTTCTTTCTGACATGGGCGATAATTCTGGCATTGGCCTGATGACACACATACATATCGACATCGCTGTTGCGGCTTTTTTCTTGCATCTCCAGAATCCCCTTTTCCATGGCTCCCGTTGCAAACCGGAACACCTCAGCTCCGTTCATATGCACAAAAGATTCCTCCTCGTTGATTCCTCCGGCATAGAGAGCTTCTTTATTTCCGGATGCCCCAAGTGAAAAATAAAACTCTCCGCCCACTTCCTTTTTTACGAGAGCCGCTCCGGCTCCGTCACCGAAGAGCACGCAGGTTGACCTGTCTGTAAAATCCAGTATCTTTGAAAGCCTCTCACATCCTATGACCAGACCCCAGCTGCCTTCTTCAAGCATCCTGTCGGCCACGGAAAGAGCATATATAAATCCGCTGCACGCGGCATTAATATCAAACACGGGTATATTTTCGGGAAGTCCCAGCTCTCTTTGCACCATACACGAAACTGACGGTGTAGCGTAATCTCCGGTAATCGTTGCCGTGATACAAAGAGAAATATCCGCCGCATTAACGCCTCCTTTTTCAAGTGCGGATTTAGCCGCGCCCGCTGCAAGCTGCCAGGTCTTCTCCCCGGAGGCATAATGTCTTGTGACAATGCCGGTGCGGGATCTTATCCACTCATCACTTGTTTCCACATATTGTTTCAAATCGTCGTTTGTCACGCATTTTTGCGGAATCTTCCTGCCTGTCGCTATTATCTTAAGTCCGCTCATTATAATTCCCTTTTTATGCTCCTTATTTTTTCATATCTTCCTGCTGCAAGAGCATCACCCGTCATCTTCATAAGCCCGGGCAGGCTCTCCCTTATCCTGTTTCTTACAGCTTCATATGCTTTTTCAGGGTCTTTTTGTAGCCCGCCCTTAGGTTCAGGCAGCACTCCGTCGATAAGCCCATACGAAAAGAGGTCCGCCGCTGTCATCTTCATCATCTCACAGGCTTCCTTCTTTCTTGAGGCGTCCTTCCACAAAATGCTGGCAAATCCCTCCGGCGAAAGTATTGAATAAACCGAATTTTCAAACATCCATACCTCATCGGAAACAGCCAGAGCAAGCGCTCCCCCGCTGTTGCCTTCCCCTGTAATAAAGGTTATCACCGGCACCCTAAGCGCGCTCATCAGCATCAGGTTTTCTGCAATGGCAACACTCTGACCGTTTTCTTCGGCCTCTTTTCCGGGATAAGCTCCCGGAGTATCCACAAAGGTTATAACCGGCCTTTTATATCTCTCAGAGAGTTTCATCAGCCTGTGAGCCTTCCGGTAGCCCTCGGGAGAAGGCATACCGAAATTGTACTTTAGGTTTTCATCCAGATTATTCCCTTTTCTGTGTCCTATTACTGTAACTGCCGTTCCCTCAAAAAGCCCTATACCTCCTAGGATGCTGGGGTCTTCTTTTCCGAGCCTGTCTCCCTTCAGCTCCACAAATTCAGTAAAAATATTATTTATGTAATCATCTGTTTTGGGGCGTTTTATATCTCTGGCGATATTTACCCTCTCGTATGCTCTAAGCATTTGTACATCCCGCCTTATGAATTACAAGCAGTTTTCTTATAAGCTGCCTTTCTTCCTCTTTTTCAATAACACCGTCTACAAATCCATGCTGCTGCTGAAATGCAGCTCTCTGGAAACCTTTAGGGAGTTTTTCTCCTATGGTCTGTTCTATTACCCTTGGACCCGCAAAACCAATGAGCGCCCCTGGCTCAGCAAAAATGTAATCCCCAAGAGAAGCAAAACTTGCGCTCACTCCTCCGGTAGTCGGATGCGTCAGAAAGACTATACTCAAAACCCCCTCTTCTTTCAGTTTGCCCATTACTGCCGCTGTTTTTGCCATCTGCATAAGAGAAAGCATCCCCTCCTGCATCCTGGCCCCACCGCTTGCCGCAAATATAATAAGAGGTCTTTTTTCTTCAAGCGCATCCTCAGCTATTCTCGTAATCTTTTCTCCGGCCACAACTCCCATACTTGACATCATAAATGAGGTATCCATTATAGCCAAAAAAACCTTTACACCGTATACTCTGGCGCTTCCTGTTATAACTCCGTCATTAAGCCCGCTTTCTTTTTGTACTTTTTCAAGTTTAGCCCTGTAACCTCTGAAGGAAAGCGGATTATCGGTTTCAAGGTCTTTATATCTCTCCACAAAGCTTCCTTCGTCACAGATAAGTCTTATTCTTTCCCTGTACTTTGGTTCTGCAGCTTTTTTCCTTTTTTTATTTCTGATTTTTTTAAAGGATAAAAATGTCCTGTTTCTTTTCTCAAAATAATTCTGCATTCAGCCTTTTCCTTATCCTATCCGGCCTCTTTTTCCGCCTCTTTAGCCTCTTCGGCGGCAGCCATCCTGCCTGCCCTGTTCCATTCGAGCAGTCCTTTGGTATTTTTTTCCATAAAAGAGGTATCATAGCTCCCTTTTATAAAATCCGGATTAAAAGTCAGAAGGAATAAAAATTCTATATTCGTATCTACCCCTTCTATCATAATTTCCTCAAGTGCTGTCCTCATCCTCTTTATAGCTTCAAGTCTTTTAGGTGCATAAGCTATCACCTTTGCAACCATCGAATCATAAAACGGACTTATTTTATATCCCTGATATAGCATGCTCTCGGTTCTGATTCCTATACCATCCGGCAAATGAAGATACTTTACCTCTCCGGGTGACGGTGCAAAATCCTTAAACGGATTCTCAGCATTAATGCGAAATTCTATTGCACAACCTTCGGGCTTTATATCTTCCTGTTTATAAGAAAGCGGCAGATTCTGAGCTATCCTGATCTGTTCTTTTACAATGTCTACTCCCGTCACGGCCTCGGTTATCGGATGCTCCACCTGTATCCTTGTGTTCATCTCTATGAAATAAAAATTTTCTTTTTCATCTACAACAAACTCCACCGTACCCGCACTGTAGTATCCCGCTGCTTTTGCAGCTTTTACAGCAGCCTTCGCCATCTTTTTTCTGGTTTTTTCCGAAATAAATTTTGACGGGCTCTCCTCGACCATCTTTTGATTTCTTCTCTGAATAGAGCAGTCCCTGTCTCCGAGCTGGATAATATTGCCTTTCTTGTCTGCGAGTATCTGGAATTCTATATGATGCGGATTAATGATGAGTTTTTCTATGTACATATCTCCGTTTCCGCAGCTGGCTATGGCTTCGGCTCTGGCCTCGTCAAAGGCGCCCTCTATTTCATCCCTGCCATAAGCCCGTCTCATACCTCTTCCGCCGCCTCCTCCCGAGGCCTTTATAAGTACCGGATACCCGATTTCGTCTGCTATTTTCCCGGCCTGCTTTCCGTCGGCTACCAGCCCCTCAGAGCCCGGGACGGTAGGCACCCTGTTTTTTTTCATAAGGGCCCGGGCACTCTGCTTGTCGCCGAGTTTTTCTATAAGCCCGGCCGAAGGACCGATAAATACTATACCGTTCTCCTCGCATTTCCTTGCAAAGTCTGCATTCTCCGACAAAAATCCGTACCCGGGATGGATGGCATCGCATCCGTTTTTTAGAGCCGTCTCTATTATTCTGTCCTGGTTTAAATAACTGTCTTTTGGAGCGGGCGAACCTATGCAAACGGCATATTGTGCCAGTTGCACCGGAAGGGAATCCTTATCTGCGCTTGAATACACAAGAAGAGTTTCAATGTCCAGATTACGGCAGCATCTAATTATTCTCAGAGCTATTTCGCCCCTGTTTGCTATCAAAATTCTTTTTATCATTACTCATCCTTTATTACAAAGATTGTCTGGTCAAATGCCACAAACTCTCCGTCTTTTACAAGTACTTCGGCAATAATGCCGTCACTTGGCGCCGTAATCTCATTCATTATCTTCATTGCCTCAATAAGTCCGATGGTATCTCCGGCCTTTACCCTGTTGCCCTCCTTTGTATAAGGCTCCTTTCCGGGAGCAGGCGCTGCGTAAAAGGTGCCAACGAGAGGAGATTTTACCTCCCTGCCCTCCGTCTTGCTTTGGGATGCGCTCCCGGATACAATCTGCGGCACGCCGGCTACGGCCCCTTCTTTTTCCATTGATATTTTCAGCCCCCAGGCCTCAAGGCTCATACTTTTAAGTGAACCTTTTTCAAACCTGTCTATAATGTTTTCTACATCCTTTAAACTAATATCCATAATTTTATTTGTGCGAATCTATATAATCCACAATATCCTTAACTGTCTTTATATTTTTAAGTTCCTCATCCGGAATGGAAAAACCGTATTCTTCCTCCAGAGCCATATTAAGTTCTACAGCATCAAGTGAGTCTGCTCCCAAATCATCAAAAAGATTTGATTCAATTTTGATATCATCAGCATCAAAGCTTAAAGTATCCACAATTATTTCCTTAACTTTCTCAAATGTCATTTTGTCTTCCTCCAAATTACTTAAATTTATTTAGATTTTTTCTAAACGGTATGATAATACTTCGAGAAAAATATGTCAATATATTTAATTAAATTTATTTAAGTATTTTTATCAAAAAAATAATGGGCCTACTACGGCTCATTTAACGCAGATAATCCACAGACAAAGGGAGGCAGCTAAATAAGCCGCCTCCCTTTGTAATCTATTTTTCCCTAATTGAATGTACCACCGGTTATTATAACATCCTCATCAGCTTTCAGACTGTCCGCACCATATACACTTCCGCCTTTAGCGTTAATCTCAAAGGTGCCGCCTTCAATCTGTATAACATAAGTGGCATCCATTCCGTCACTTCCGGCAGTTATCTCAAAACTGCCTTTTGATATATAAATATATCCTTCCTTATCTTCCTCTTTATTGGCAGCATGTATGCCGTCCGTACTCGCACTGATAACAAATGTTCCGTCTGCAATCCTCACGGAATCATTCACATCAATGCCGTGGCCTGCCGCCTCGATATAATATGTTCCGCTCGTTATCTTCAAATCATCTTTGCATACTATCCCGTTTCCGTATGCAGATGTGATACTAAGACTGCCTGTTCCGTTCATAGCCATATCTGTCTTAGAGAAAATAACGCCGTCTATATTATTCTCATCAATCGCAATATACTCACCATCTGTTGCAAGAGTATTTTCCGAACCGTCAGCAAGCGTTATAAAGACCTTTCCCGCATTCTTTACATATATAGCTGCCGATGACGGGCTCGTAATACTCACATTATCCAGCACAATCTGTACCTTTTCCTCATTGGTGTCCACCACTATCTGCCCGGTGCTTAAACTTCCGGAAAAAATATATGTGCCTTCCGCCGATATCGTTATCGAGCCACCATCTATATTAACACCACTTCCGTCCGAAGAAGCCGTGGAACCTTCCAGGGTAATGTTTACCGCGCTGTCACTGTCATACCCGACCTCTTTGTCACGATAGGTAAACATCTCTTCTGCATCAAGCACACCTTCCGTGGTCTCACTTTCCGCTTCAACATCAGAAGCGCCCACTGCAGAGCAGGCGCCCATAAACAATGTCATTACAACCACCGGCACAAGACCGATACGCCATAATTTTTTATAATTCACTGTTATTAGCCTCCAGCCTGCTCATAGCAACCTCAAGATTTCCGTTTCTGCATCTTAAGTCATCCATAAAAGCCTTTTCCTCTTTCGGGTTTTTAAGCACTACATGATATGTAAGTTTGTAAAGGCTTCCCATATTTGATGTTTTTACCGATATACTTTCGGTTTTCTTTGTGAATTTTTCAAATACATCATCGAACGCATCATCATAGTTGAGGTCTTCCGGCACTGTTATCTTAAGCACCTTCTCAGGTCTTTCTTTCTGGTGTGTGCCTACGCCTGTAGCCACAAGCACAAACATAACAATTGCCATTATTATGGTGAAAAGCGCCGCATATCCAAGGTATCCCATTCCGCAAATAAGTCCTGCTGCCATTGCCATAAAGATTGTTCCTATGTCCTTGGCTGTTCCGGGCACAGAACGGAATCTTACGAGAGAAAATGCGCCCGCTACCGCAACACCGGCACCCACATTACCGTTTACCATCATTATTACAATACACACAATTGCCGGAAGCATCGCAAGTGTCATCACAAAGCTTGCCGTATACTGGCTTTTATATGTATAAACCGCTGCTATTACCGCGCCGAGAATAAGCGCCACCACCATACAGAGGACAAAATCGTCCACCGCTATAACCGTTGTAGTTGTTGTATCAAATAATCCTGCAAATAAATTATGCATAGTTCACTAAACCTCCGTGTATTTCCTTACCGGCATTCTTAATATACCTGTAATTGTTTTTAATCATTGCCTTTTTAATTCCAAGCAAATCTTCACTCTGCTCAAAGAGAGCTGTATATGCATTTGTGTATTTTGAGAATGAAGTCTTGTAAAGCTTGTTCTCATTAAAGAACTGAATCAGCCACATCGGGAAGGCCTGTGCGACCTTGACCTCAAGAAGTACCTGTCCTTCTTCCAGGATTGGCGTTCCGTATATTCCCTTTCTAAGAGAAAGATCGTAGTCTCTCCAGAGTATATTCTGATCAAATGTCATTCTGAAATCATGGTCATCCTTGCCATAGAAGGCTGCTCTGTCATAGGAAAGCATTATTGAAGGCTTAAGGTCCTCATACTGCTGCAGCGCGTAATCAATTTCTCTTGTAATCTGAGTATCCTCAACCTTTTCTCCGTCAAGAAGATATCTTTCCATATCTTCGCAGCTCATACCGATTCTTCTTTTATATACCACAGAATCGTATTTTTTCTTCAGCTCTATAAACACCTTGGAGTCCTTATCTGCCACTCCATAGCTGCGGACCCTGAGTTTCTCCTTATACATTGGTTTGTCCATTGACCTTCTTATAAGAAGATAATTAGGTGTATCGAAATACAGTGAACAATTCGTACTCATGCCGTGCTCATCAGCAACCATATAATTTTCCATAAGTTTTCTAAGTGCTGTATACTGCTCTTTTGTAAGCATGTATTTAATTTCGTATCTCTTAAAAATTGTCTGATCGCTCATATGCATATCTCCTTTCGTATATCTGCTTTCGACAATACACATATTAAAGCGATTACTTTAAAACAACTTTAAAGAAAAA
>CAJOOU010000194.1 GCA_905236735.1 uncultured Eubacterium sp.
ATCTCCTTTCCTGTAAACTTCACTTCTTATAATCTGCACACCGTATTCTTCGTACTTTCTGCCGCAGAACTCATAAAAAGTCTTTAAGAAAAGTTTGACATTAAGATTATTCTCTGAACCGGCCGCAAGAGTTGCCGTAAGCATCCCGTTATCTTCTCCTGCCTTATATATAAGGGGTCTGATATCTGTAAGTGTCTCGCTTTTTTTGGTCTTTTTTACGACTTCTATTCTTTCTCTTGCGAGAAACTCCTCTATTTTATCCTGCAGTTTCTCTTTTTCACAGGGAAGTTCATAGCCTTCCCTGAAACAGATAATATAATCCGTCGCACTTGTTACCGTCATAGACTTTTTCGCATCTTCCGGCAGATAGGTAAACTCTTTTACGCATACTCCCTCTGCCATCTGCTCATTTAAAAGTCTCAGAGCCTCGGCCGGCTCTATATGAGAATTAAGCTGCATATCAAAGTATTCTGCATCAGACTCCATACCTACGCCAAGCGGCGCGGCAAACGACATAATCATATGAGGAGAATACCCCTCCGAATAGGCAATATCTATGCCTGCTCTTCTTATCGCCTTTTGAAAGTATCTCATCATATCAAGATGTCCTACAAACTTAACCGGTCCTCTTTTTGAAAACTTTACCCTGACCTTAATCATGACAGACACCTCCTCCGTAGAAAGCCGCCCCGCAGCCAGAGCACCCCTCCCTGCAATTAGGAGTCACCTTTTCTTTTCCGGCATTTTCCCATTCTCGCCACAAAAACGACTTTGACACTCCTGCATCTATAAAGTCCCATGGGAAAAGTTCGTCTTTGCCTCTTTCCCTCGTAGTATAAAAAGCCATATCAAGTCCGCAGCTTTCAAACGCCTTATCCCATCTGTCATATGAAAAGAATTCTCCCCAGGCGCTGAAAATTTCTCCCTGTTTATACACATCTTCTATGACATCTGCCACTCTTCTGTCCCCTCTGGCGAGAGCTCCTTCAAGATGTGCGGTATCCGACTCATGCCAGTGATATGATATGGATTTTTGATTAAGCTGCTTTTTGAGTTCTTCCGCCACAATATGTGAGCGGTCTAAAAACTCTTTTCCCGTATACTGGCTTGCCCACTGGAAGGGAGTAAACGGTTTAGGTACAAAAAACGATACAGCGATGGTAATGCTTACCTTGCCGTTTCTCTGATCTTTGGGAATCTCATAATATCTTACCGCAATATCGTTTGCAAGCCGCGGAATCTCCCTCGCGTCCTCATCTGTTTCTTTCGGAAGGCCAAGCATAAAGTAAAGCTTTACCTTGTTCCATCCGGCGTCAAAGGCCATACCCGCTCCGCCCAAAATATCCTCTTTGGTAAGTCCCTTGTTTATGACATCCCTCATCCTCTGAGAGCCTGCCTCCGGAGCAAAGGTAAGCGAGCTTTTTTCATTTACCTTTTTCATAAGGTCGATTGCAAAAGCATCTATTCTAAGAGAAGGAAAAGAGAGTTTTACCCCGAGTTTTTTCAGGTCATCAAGCATAAACAGTATCAGTTCTTCGAGCTGTTTATAATCACTCGTACTTAAAGATACCAGGGAAATCTCCTCATGTCCCGTGTTTTTTATCATATCAATAGCCAGTTTTTTCAGCTTTTCCACATTTTTCTCTCTGTTAGGTCTGTATATCATTCCCGCCTGACAGAAGCGGCATCCTCTGATACACCCCCTCTGTATTTCCAGCATTACCCTGTCCTGAGTGGCCTTAATAAACGGCACTACCGGGGCATCCGGATAATAAACGCTGTCAAAATCGGTAACCACCTGTTTTTTAATCGTCTGCGGCAGTCCCTCCACTGTGGGATTAAAACTCTCAAGGGTGCCGTCGTCATTGTACTTTGGCTCATAAAAGAGAGGAGAATATATTCCGGGCACTTTCCCGGCTCTAATGAGAAATTCGCGGCGGCTAAGACCGGCATTTTTACACTCCTTATACAAATCCAAAAGCTCATCATAGCTGATTTCGCCCTCTCCTATATAAAAGAGGTCGAAAAAAGGGGCTATGGGCTCGGTATTAAAAACGCACGGGCCTCCTCCGATAACTATGGGGTCTTCTTCATCTCTGTCCTCTGCTCTTAAGGCTATCTTTGACAGGTCAATCACCTGCAGAATATTGGTGTAACACATCTCATACTGGATGGTGATACCGAGAAAATCGAACTCCTTTACAGGTGTCTGTGATTCGAGCGTAAAAAGAGGGAGATTTTTCTCCCTCATAATCTTGTCAAGATCCGGCCAAGGACTGTATACCCTCTCGCACCTTACATCTTTTCTCTGATTTAGCATACCGTATATGACCTGCATGCCGAGATGACTCATTCCTATTTCGTACACATCCGGGAAGCACATGGCAAAACTGATGTCCACATCTTCGGCATTCTTTTTTATTGAATTAATTTCTTTTCCGATATACCGCGCAGGTTTTTCCACCTGCATGAGTATCTCGTCTGATAACATTTGCATTCTATATCCTCATCTTAAACTGCCGCATCAAACATAGAGCCTATAAAGCCCGATGCCGCATCTGCGCTTTTTTGATTTGCTCCGTAAGGATTGTCCTTGGGGTAGGCTATAGCTGTGGAAGTAAGTCCACCGGCCACATATGTCCTTCCGCATTCCGGACAGGTCGCAGTCTGGATGGACACGCTGGCTCTTAATACCTTACCTCCGCCCTCTGCTGCTTTATTGTACGCATTTGAGACATGCTCTCCCTCATGAGCCCTTACCGCCGCTCCTGCTGCATTGGGTGACACATGAGCAGCCGACTTGAAGGAAACATTTTCATCGGAGCCATCCTGATATTTGCGGCTCGCACAGGTCTGACATTCTATCCTGCCGGTCTTTTTAAGACCGCGGATTTCTGCCTCGGAAAGTCCTGCCTCTTTGGCCTGGTCTTCATTTGTGACAGCATACTTTGAGATACTTTCGCTGCCGCTTTTTGTGGCTGCGCCATATCCCGCATAATCTAAATAACTGCCGTATCCGATACCGCCTATCATAACCGCTCCTCCCTTCTGTTGTGCATCTCCCTTATTTTTATAAATTATATTATATTTTCATGGCAAAT
>CAJOOU010000195.1 GCA_905236735.1 uncultured Eubacterium sp.
CCTGTCATATAAATCCCGCTGGGCAAACCAGCAGATTTTATCATCGCCCGCATCCACATAAAAATGTTTTTCAAAGGGATATTGTGCAAATGAATAAGTATTTACCTTCACGGCATTATTATCATCCTCCTCCCATATCGGAATAAAATCATGAGCCCTTATTCCTATATGAGTAACCCCTTCAGGAATCTCCGCTTCAATAGAAAGCATTACCCCCCAGTCCTTCAGAAAAAGCCTTCCGTCATCAAGCACATCTGCCCTGCTGATATTTTTACATCCGGTAAGACGGGCCGCCGATACCACTCCGGGATTTCTAAATATATCCTCTTTTTTCCCGAATGCCACATTTTGTCCGTTATCCATTACAAGCACGCTATCTGCAAAGGTATATATTTCATCCCTGCTGTGAGACACCATAATAACAATCCCGTCATAATCTGCGAGCATCTCAAACAGCTCTCTTTGCAGCTTTTCTTTTAAAAACACATCCAGGGCGGAAAACGGCTCATCCAGCAGAATTATATCCGGTTCCTGCGCCATTATTCTCGCCAGAGCCACCCTTTGCTGCTGTCCACCCGAAAGCCCCTGCGGATACCTTTCTTCAAGTCCCGAAAGAGAGAATCTCCTTATCATCTCTTCGGCTTTCTTTCTTTTTTCGTCCTTTTTTCCTTTTACTCCGGCCTCGATATTCTTCCTTACCGTCATATTCGGAAACAGAGCATAATTCTGAAACAGGTATCCTATGTTTCTATCCTGAGGTTTTATATTTATCCCTTTACCGGAATCAAACATAACCCTCTCATCCGATTGTATTATTCCCTCATCCGGAGTCAAAATACCCGCTATGCTTTTAAGGGTCATGCTCTTGCCGCAGCCAGACGCTCCAAGGATACCTATCCGATTGGAAGCGGTATTTAATTCAACATCCAGAGAAAATGATCCGAAATTTTTTTTAATATTTACGCTTATCATCATCTACCACCTGCTCACATTCTTCATTTTTTTCCCTGATATCAGGTTCATGGCGGCAATGACCGCAAAAGCAATAATCATAACTACAGCCACCCATATTCCTCCGGTGAGATAGTCTCCGTCCTGGATAACCATGGCTATTCTCTGGGAAATAGTGGCTGTCTTGTGAGGGATGTTTCCCGCAAGCATTGATGTGGCACCATATTCTCCCAGGGCCCTGGCAAAGGTAAGAATTGTTCCTGAAGCTATGCCCGGTCCGCCCGACGGCATAACAACCTTCCAGAAAATCTCGAATTCGCTCATTCCCAATGTTCTGCCGGCATAAACAAGATTTACATCAATCTGTTCAAATGCAGCCCTGGCGTTTCTGTACATTAAAGGAAACGCAATTACCGTAGCAGCAATAATACATCCCAGCCATGTCTGTACCACCTTTATCCCCATTTCATTATATAAAAAAGCACCAAAAACCCTCCTTTTACTAAAAATAAGCAAAAGAAAAAAACCTGCAACCGTAGGAGGAAGCACCATGGGTAAAGTTAAAATCCCATCTGCCACCGCTTTTACCTTAGGTGATGCTTTTATAACCTTTCTCGCCGCATAAATACCCAGAAAAAAAGAAATGAAAGTGGCAACTACCCCTGTTTTCAACGATATGAAAAGAGGGCTGTAATCAAGTTCTTTTAAAATTTCAATTATTTCACTCATAACTATACTTTAACATAAGATAAACCGGCTGCAAAGCCGGTTTATCTGACGGTTTTATGATGTAAGGAGACTTCCCGAGAGTAATTACTCTACATCAGTATCAAAATAATACTTATCAAAGATAGCCTTCGCAACATCCGATTTAATAAATTCCACGAAATCCGCTGCTGCTGCGCTTTCAGCCTCATCAGCCTCTTCGTTTACAATCTGTGCTACGGGATAGATAATATCTCCCGTAAGGTCATAGCTTACCACTTCAAGTATATTAACCTGGTCTTCAAATCCGTAAGTATCTGAATAATAAATTGTACCTACCTGGCCCGGATTCTCAATTATAGCAGAAAGAACTTTACTTACATTTCCCTGCTCTGAGATTTCAATTCCGCCAAGCGCTTCCGAAAGCTGGTCTGTTGTATATTCTTCCGGTGTGTCTGTCTCTCCCAGAATTCCAAGTGATACGAGAGCTTTTCTCGTATATTTTCCTACAGGTACACTACCGTCAGCTATGGCAAGGCTTTCTGCTGCATCCAATGATTCGATGCCTGTGCAGTCTGTCTCTGCTTCGTTTGATACAGCTACTACAAGCTGGTTGTTTACAACATTTCCTCTTGTTCCTTCCACTACAAGTCCGTCTTCATTTTCAAGAGTATCCATCTGCTTCTGTGCTGCCGAGAAAAATACATCACATGCATAACCTTCTTCAATCTGTGTGAGAAGAGTTCCGGATGAATCAGCATTAAATACAATATTTACTTCCGGATGTTCTTCATTGTATGCAGCCGCAACCTCCTCCATTACATTGGAAAGCGATGCTGCTATAAATACCTGGATTTCCGTCTCTTCTGCTGTCTGCGTTTCTGCTTCCTGCTGCGTAGCCTCTGCTGATTCCTCAGCCGGCTGTGTATCTTCTGTTGTGCCACAGCCTGCAAAAAGGCTTAAACACATAGCACCTGTAAGGAGCATTGCAAGTAATCTCTTTTTCATTGTTATTCCTCATCTTTCTTTTTTATTGGAGCTGATTGGAGTCAGTCCTTGTTCACCAACGGGTTTATTTTAATATGATTCATGGCAAATGTCAACCAAACTAAACTATTTGTTATTACTTTTGTTTATTTTAGTTATGTTTATTCCGTTTTGTTTACATATAATTGACTATCACAAGAGATTAATAGTATAATTAAAGCGAAAAACACATTTATATAGGATTTACATTATGAACAACGATTTTCTAACACCGCTCGAAGTTGCGGAAATACTTAAACTAAAGAAAAACACAGTCTATGAAATGATTAAACGCGGAGACATCCGCGCAAATAAACTCGGCAAACAGCTAAGGATCAGCAGAAGTGACCTTGAAGACTTTTTGAACGGTCAATCGACCAGACCAAAGGCAGCACCCTCACCGGCAATTGCCGCATTTTCCTCTCACGAGCAAAACACCGAGAGTAAAAATACCGTGATTATCTGTGGCAAGGATACTGTTCTGGATATGATATGTGAAAAACTCAATTATCAAAATAATGATGTCTCATATCTGCGTCTTTCAAAAGGCAGCTATAATGCCCTCTTTGCCCTTTACAACAAAGAGGTGCAGGTTGCAACCTCTCATCTGTGGGACGCTTCCACGGATACATACAATGTGACATATCTGCCCACACTGCTCCCGGGAATGAGCATCAGACTCTTCCATATCGTACAAAGAGTCCAGGGATTTTATGTAAAAAAGGGGAACCCTAAAAACATAAAAGGATTTGAGGACTTTGCAAGGGATGATATTATTTTTGCAAACAGGGAAAAAGGCTGCGGCACAAGAATCCTGCTTGACGAAAAGCTGAAAACACTTAAGATTTCCAAAAAGAATATAAACGGATACTTCAATGAGAAAACTTCGCATTTGGACTGTGCCACTGCAGTAGCTTTGGGCAGCTGTGACTTTGCCCTTGGTTCCGAAAGGGCAGCCGGCGGACTTGCGGATATAGATTTTATTCCACTCCAAAAAGAAAGCCTGGATATGATTATACCCGCCCAGTATGTAAACAAAGCGGCTTACAAAAGTATTATTTCCCTTTTATCGGATACTGACTTCCAAAAAGAGGTAGCTGCCCTTGGCGGATATGATATTACCGGCATGGGAAACGAAATACCGCTTTTATAAAATATGCTTTACAAAAGTCCGTATGCAATTGCAACGGACTTTTTTCTATCCCCCTATCTGGGACATTATATGTGAATTTTCGAAAGAAAGATTGTCTTGTCCGAAACTGTGCGATACAGGCTTACTCTTTATCGTACTTTCAAGCGTTTCGGTTATCTCCCCATCGCCGGCTCCGTTTCTAAGCAGTCTTTTAATATCGTTTCCGTATTCGTACTGCAGACAGTTTTTCAAAAATCCCGTAGCTGTGAGTCTGACCCTGTTGCAGTCTCCACAGAATTTATGACTTACCGCACTAATAAAGCCGATTTTTCCGGGATATCCTGCAACCTCATAATAATGACATGGACCGTTTCCAAGTTTTTTTTCATAGGGCACGAGTTTACCAATATTCTTTTCAAGGAGCCTGATTATCTCGTCTTCTTTAAGACAGGTAAATTCTTTACCGAATCCTATCGGCATCATTTCAATGTATCTGACATGAATGCCGTAATTTTTCGCATAGTCCGTAAGCTCCCAGAGATTCTGCCCCTCCATATTAAAAGGTACACAATTTATCTTAAGTGCAACCGACGGATACTTAAGCGTCTCCATAATACCTTCCTTAGCCCTTTTAAGTTCATCTCTTCTGGTTATCTTTTTGTAAACCTCAGGATTTAAGGTATCAAGGCTGACATTTACGGCATCAAGGCCGGCATGGCTAAGGTCCTGTATTTGCGATTTTAAAAGCACGCCGTTTGTTGTAAGTGTCACATTTCTAATCCCGGATATATCCTTAATATCAGCCACAAGAGATGCAAGATTTTTCCTTACAAGAGGCTCTCCTCCGGTAATCTTCACCTTTTCAAATCCAAGATTTGAAAGCAGCCTGATTACACGCACAATCTCATCAAAAGAAAGCACCTCATTGTGAGATACCATCTCGACTCCGTCTTCCGGCATGCAGTACATACACCGAAGATTACAGCGGTCAGTTACCGATACCCTGATATAGTCAATTTTTCTCCCTATATTGTCAATCATCTCTTAAGCTCCTATTCTCATAAGTTACAATATTGGCAGTTTTATTGTTTAGCTACGATGCCCGGTCGGATTTATGATTCCGATTTGCTTGCATCGACTCCGACCTACGATGCGGCAAGTTGTTTCGTTTATGAAAAATGTACGGCCGCCTCCATGCGCCCATCCGGGGCTTAGCGTTCGGCTAAAAACGCCTTCCGGGCGTTTTTGCCTATTTTCCAAAACGAAACACTAGGCCGCATCTTTGCTCTCCGCGCTGTCTATCGCAAATGCGGAACAAAATCCGCCGTGGCATCTGTTTTTTATAGCAACAAAGCTTTCCGGTTAATTACTGCAGTATGTCCCAAATTAAGTTGGGGTATATATCAGCCCGTCGACCGAAATGTATAGCTCCGACCGCGAGCAGGAGGGCCCTATATCAAGAAAACGCTGACCGATAAAATATAGCAGCAGACAATCTGCATGCGTTTTCGAAGGTATGGGAGGTGGCCTGCGGGAGGGAGGCCGGTTCAGTAAATGCGTGACGGGCGTAACATAACAGACCCATGGAGAGAAAGTCATAAAAGAGATATTTAATACAACAGCCGGTGATGTATCTTATCGGAAGTGTGGGTTAAGTATTGAGCAGATCGCGCCGATATAAAATTCGAATAAGGATTATCTGTAACTGTTGAAAAGGATTTCAAGTATGCCAAAGGAGGGCAAAGGTTATGATGAATACCATAGGTGAGTA
>CAJOOU010000196.1 GCA_905236735.1 uncultured Eubacterium sp.
AATCCGGAACAAAGCTAAGCCCCATCATTTATGGCGGCGGTCAGCAGAAGGATATGCGCTCGGGTACGGAAAATGTGCCGGGCATAGCAGGACTTGGAAAGGCGGCTGAGGAGGTCTACACGGACTTTGAAGATAAGAGGGTTCATATGATAAAAATGAAGGATGAGCTGACCGCAAAACTGACGGCATTCGAAGGGGTGTATATCAATTCTTTGCCGGGAGAGGAAGGTGCACCACATATAGTGTCTGCATCTTTTGAAGGGATAAGGAGCGAGGTCATGCTGCACGCCCTTGAGGAGATGGGAGTCTATGTATCTGCGGGCAGCGCCTGCTCATCACATAAAAGGGCCCCGTCTGCTACACTTTCGGCGATAGGCGTCAAAAAGGAGCTTTTAGAGTCTACGGTAAGATTTTCGCTTTGCGACTCCACAACGGAAGAAGAGATAGAGTATGCGGCCGTATGCGTAGGCAAGGTGCTGGAGAAGTACAGGAGATTTATAAGACGATAAAAAAATTCAGTTTTGACATAGCTATAATACCGATTAATAAATTGACATAGCCACCTTAGGGTGGCTATAATTAGTACTGTGCCTAAATATATCATTTTAGGCGACCTAATCAAAGCTAATTCTTGGCTAAGGAAAGGAGAAGGAAAGGTGGAATACATTAAATACGAAACCGAGGGGATGATTGGTATCCTTACCATTGATCGCCCGGCTGCACTTAATGCATTAAATTCTGATGTGCTTGCAGAGCTTGACAAGGCAGTTGACGGAGTTGACCTTGACAAAGTCAGAGCACTTATCATTACAGGTGGCGGTGAAAAATCGTTCGTTGCCGGCGCTGATATCGGTGAAATGAAAAACTTAAGCAAAAAGGAAGGTGAGGATTTCGGAAAACGCGGAAACGATGTTTTCAGAAAGATAGAGACTTTACCTGTTCCTGTTATTGCTGCGGTAAACGGATTTGCTTTGGGCGGAGGATGCGAGCTTTCAATGAGCTGTGACATCAGACTTTGCTCAGAAAATGCAATGTTCGGACAGCCGGAGACGGGACTCGGTATCACACCGGGATTCGGAGGTACCCAAAGACTTGCCCGTCTTGTGGGAGCAGGCATTGCCAAGGAGCTTATCTACGGGGCCAAAAACATAAAGGCAGACGAGGCATATCGCATCGGACTTGTAAATCATATTTATCCTGCAGAAGAGCTTATGGAGCAGGCTAAAAAGCTTGCAAACACTATAGCAAAAAATGCGCCTATAGCTGTAAGAAATGCGAAAAAGGCTATAAACGACGGCCTTGATGTAGCTATGGATGATGCTATAGTAATCGAAGAGAAACTTTTCGGAGACTGTTTTGAAACTCATGATCAGGTAGAGGGCATGAGTGCATTCCTTGAAAAGAGAAAAGATAAAGAATTTACCAATTCATAAATATTTAGGAGGATTTTAAAATGATAGTAGGAGTAATCGGTGCAGGTACAATGGGTTCAGGTATAGCCCAGGCATTTGCTTCATGTGACAAGGTAGAAAAGGTATATCTTTGCGATATCAAGCAGGAGTTTGCAGACGGCGGTTTTGCAAAGATTAAAAAGAGCCTTGACGGCAGAGTGGCAAAGGGCAAAATGGACCAGGCCGCAGCAGATGCCATATTAGGAAAATTCACAACAGGTCTTTCTACGATTTGCACGGATGCTGACCTTGTTGTAGAGGCAGCTTTAGAAAATATGGAAGCAAAGAAGGCGCTCTTCAAACAGCTTGATGAGGAAATCGTAAAGAAAGATGACTGCATTCTTGCAACAAACACATCTTCGCTTTCGGTAACTGAAATCGGAAACGGCATCAAGCATCCGGTAGTGGGAATGCATTTCTTCAACCCGGCTCCTGTTATGAAGCTTGTAGAGGTTATCGCAGGTGTTAACACACCGGCTGAAGTTGTTGAGAAAATAAAGGAAGTATCTGTAGCTCTCGGAAAGACACCTGTACAGGTAAACGAAGGACCGGGATTTGTTGTTAACAGACTTCTTCTTCTTATGATTAACGAAGGTATCACAGTATTCCAGGAAGGAGTATCTGATATCGAAGGTATTGACAATGCTATGAAACTCGGATGCAACCATCCTATGGGACCGCTCGAACTTGCAGATACGGTAGGTCTGGATGTTTGCCTTGCAATCCTTGATGTTATGTTTAACGAGACTCATGATTCACGCTTCAGAGCATCTACACTTCTTCGCAAGATGGTTAGAGGCGGTATGCTCGGAGTAAAGAGCGGAAAAGGATTCTATGTATATAACGGTAAGGAGAAATCGCCGAATACGCAGCTCGGTTAAATAAATATCAATTGTTTTATTTGGCTAACTGCTATGTTATAATAAGTTTGCACGGCCGTAAGGCGTGTACATAAAAAGATACAATATATAATTTAAGGAGGGTAATACCAAAATGATGACTTCACTTGAGTACAATTATGATCTTAGAGACGAAGTAAAAGCAAAAATGAAAGAGGTTGAGGAGTTCTGCGAGAAGAATGTTAAGCAGGCTGCTATAGACGCTGATGCAATGAATGTTGAAGACGGAATGGCAAAGATGAATCCTATCTTCGACGAAGCTTGCAAGAGAGGATATAACGCATTCGATGTACCGAAAGAGTACGGCGGATTAGGATACAGCAAAATGGAGTCTGTAGCACTCCTTGAGAAAATGTCATGGTATGATGCAGGTTTCGGTATCACAATTTCAGCTAACGGACTTGCTTCAGGCCCTGTTACAATCGGTGGTAATGATGAGCAGAAGAAGAGACTTTACGAAATTATTCTCGGCGGCGGTATCGGTGCTTTCTGTCTTACAGAGGAGAATGCAGGTTGTGATGCTTCAAACGGTGAGACTACAGCCGTAAAAGAAGGCGACTACTACATCATCAACGGAACAAAGAAATTCATCACAAACGGACCTATGGCTTCATACTACTGCGTATTCGCTATGACAGACAAGTCTAAGGGATCTAAGGGATATACAGGATTCTTCATTGACAAGAAGGTTGATGAGGTAGAAGGTATGTCAATCGGACATATCGAAGACAAGATGGGTATCAGAAACAGCCAGGTTTCAGAGGTTATATTTGAGAATGTTAAGGTACCTGCAAGCGCTATGCTTGGTTCAGAAGGCGAAGGCTTCAAGATTGCCATGAAGACTCTTGATGTGGCTCGTATCACTTGCGGCGCTACAGCACTTGGTATCTGCCAGAGAGCTCTTGATGAGGCAGTTGCTCACGCTAAGCAGAGAGTACAGTTCGGCGGACCAATCGCTAACAATGAGGTTATCCAGTTCAAGCTCGCTGATATGAACAAGGCTACAGAGACAGCTCGTCAGATGGTTAAATATGCAACAAGAATGTATATGGATCATGTACCGTTCTCTACAGAGGCTGCTATGGCTAAGTGTGCAGCATCTGATGCTTCTGCTTATGTTACACAGGAAGCAGTTCAGATTATGGGTGGTAACGGATTCATGCACAACTATCCGCTTGAGAAACTCTACAGAGATTGCAAGATTTTCCAGATCTTCGAAGGAACAAACGAAGTACAGAGACTTGTTATCGGCAGAAATACTGTTAAATAATTTGTCTTATTTTGAGGCAGCCGGATGGCTGCCTCTTTTTTTTATTCCCCTAATATGTTAGAATAAACCGCATAGGGGCAAGCCCTGTTTGGAGGTAGAAAATGCAATTTTCATATACAGACAAAGCGAAAAAAGCGATAGATATAGCGGCCCGGCTTTCCAAAAAATCCGGTCACGGATATGTAGGAAGCGAGCATCTTTTATATGGACTTTTGAAGGAAGGCAGCGGTGTGGCTGCAAATGTTTTAAGGAATCAGGGAGTTAAGGAAGATAACCTTATAGATCTTATAAATGACCTTATTGCGCCGGGGGGAAGCGTAGCGCTTTTAGACCCGGAAGGAGTAACTCCCTCGCTTGAAAATATTTTTGTTTCGGCAGAGCAGCAGGCAGAAAAACTCGGATTTGATGCCGTAGGTACGGAGCATCTGCTTATAGCGATAATTCTGCAACAGGAATGTGCGGCCGCAAGACTGCTTAACACTCTCGGGGTAAGTCCGCAGAAGATGTACAATGAGATACTTGTGGCAATAGGTGAAAATGTTGCTGAACATAAGGATGATTTTAAAAACGGCCGACCGGCTGGCAAGGGTAGCTCGGCTACTCCGGTACTTGACCAGTACTCAAGGGATCTGACCTATCTGGCGGAAAGCGGTATGCTTGACCCTATTATTGGCAGGGACAAGGAAATACAGAGGGTTATACAGATACTTTCGAGAAGGACCAAGAACAACCCCTGTCTTATAGGTGAGCCCGGTGTCGGCAAGACAGCCGTAGCGGAGGGACTCGCCCAGCGCATTGTAAACGGCAGTGTGCCGGACAGCTGCCTTGATAAAAGGGTGGTTACCCTGGATTTATCGGGTATGGTAGCCGGGTCCAAATACAGAGGTGAATTTGAGGAAAGAATAAAGAGGGTGATAAGAGAGGTCATAAATGACGGAAATATTATTCTCTTTGTTGACGAGATTCATACCATAATCGGAGCGGGCGGAGCAGAGGGAGCGATTGATGCTTCCAATATATTAAAGCCTTCTCTGGCACGAGGAGAGCTGCAGCTTATCGGAGCTACGACCATTTCAGAATACCGTAAATATATAGAAAAGGATGCCGCACTTGAAAGAAGATTTCAGCCTGTTATGGTAGAAGAGCCTTCCGAGGAGGAGGCGATTAAAATCCTTCAGGGACTTAAAAAGACCTATGAAAGACATCACGGGGTAACAATCACTGATGAGGCGATCAATCAGGCGGTTAAACTCTCGGAAAGGTATATTAATGACAGGTTTTTACCGGACAAGGCAATAGATATTATAGATGAGGCCGCATCAAGGGTAAGACTCGGCGGATTTAAGATGGCAGGCGGCATCACAGAGATGGCCGTAGAGATTAATGAACTCTCGGAGGACTTGGAGGATGCATTAAAAGAGCAGAGGTTTGATGATGCATCCGCTATCAGAAAAGAGCTTGAAAATCTGGAGGATAAATTTATAAAAACAAAGGAAAGACATAAAAAAGCTTCCGGAGGCAAAAGAAGGCAGGTCGGCGGCGGAGAGGTTACGGAGATCGTGTCTGTATGGACGAAGATCCCTCTAGAAAAGCTGGGCGAGGCCGAAAGTACAAGGCTGCTTAAACTTGAAAATACCCTGCATAAGAGGGTAATAGGTCAGGATGAGGCTGTATCTGCGGTATCAAGAGCAGTAAAAAGAGGCAGAGTAGGTCTTAAAGATCCGTCAAGACCTATTGGTTCGTTTTTATTCCTAGGACCAACAGGCGTGGGAAAGACAGAACTTTCAAAGGCACTTGCCGAGGCTATGTTCGGAGACGAAGAGAAGGTCATCAGAGTAGATATGTCGGAATATATGGAGAAACACAGTGTATCCAAGATGATAGGTTCTCCTCCGGGATATGTGGGATTTGACGAAGGCGGACAGCTTTCCGAAAAGGTCAGAAGAAATCCGTACTCGGTAATACTTTTTGATGAGATAGAAAAAGCCCATCCGGATATTTTCAATGTACTTTTGCAGGTGCTTGATGACGGACATATCACAGATTCGCAAGGGCGAAAGGTGGACTTTAAAAATACAATTATAATAATGACCTCCAATGCCGGAGCCCAGCACATAATAGAGCCTAAAAAACTCGGATTCGGCACTGACGCCGATGAGAAAAAGGCTGATTATGAAAGAATGAAGGGCGGAGTAATGGAGGAGGTAAAGAGGATATTCAAGCCGGAGTTTTTAAACCGTATTGATGAGACAATAGTATTCCACCAGCTGACCAAAGACGATATGAGTAAAATCGTAACGCTTCTCTTAAAGGCACTTATAAAAAGGGCAAAAGAGCAGATGGATATCACTCTTAAAGTATCGGGTGCGGCCAAAAGATATATTGTCGATACGGCATACGATCCAAAGTACGGAGCCCGTCCGTTAAGAAGAGCTTTGCAGAGCAAGATAGAGGACGCTCTGGCTGATGAACTGCTTTCCGGAAGAATAAAATCAGGAGACAGCGTAAATGTTACCGTAAAGAAAAAGGAAGTTGTTTTTGAGGTTGTTTAGGGTTATAATAACAATATCTACAATTTCAGGAGGTAAAATGAGGAAATGGCAGTGATAAACGAGCTGCTCCGCAGTGAGGCGGACGGAAGCATCAGTTTTGGTAATTATGAGCTTTCGGAAAAGTCCAAACTGGACGATTTTTCGCACGAAGGGGATATATACAAGGTTAAAACATTTTCGGAAATCACCAAGCTTGAAAAGAACGGAATGTTTTTATATGAGTCTGTGCCGGGTACGGCGGTTTCTTACCTTGATGTAACCGAAAAAGGTGTTACTTTCAAAGTAGAAGGCAAGGAGGACGCACAGATAACCATAGGTCTTGAAGATGACTGTGAGTATGATGTGACCATAGACGGAGAAGACCATGGTCAGATGAAATCAAATATGAGCGGAAAGATAATGCTCAGCGTTGAGCTTGATGAGGGCAAAGCGGTAAGCGTATCTGTTCAAAAAAAATAGTATTCATATCCCGTCTTCATTTGAAGGCGGGATTTTTAGCCTTATTGGAAACGGTTTGTGAGGATTTTTAAGTGGCAAAGGGAAACAAGTCATTATTTTTTTGTAAGGAATGCGGCTATGAGTCGGCAAAATGGATGGGATTTTGTCCTTCCTGCAAAGCGAGTGCGTCCTTTACGGAGGCGCCGGTTTTAAAAGGCAAATCAAAGGTACCTTCAAAAGAAACAAAGGTAATGCCTTTAGATGAAATAGATACAAAGGAAAAGAAAAGATTATCGAGCGGATATTCTGAATTTGACAGGGTTTTAGGCGGAGGTATAGTGCCGGGCTCCCTTGTTTTAGTGGGCGGTGACCCGGGGATAGGCAAATCCACCCTGCTTTTGCAGGTAATGAGGAATATATCGGCCGGGGGGATAAATTCTTTATATGTTTCCGGTGAGGAGTCCCCGTCACAGATAAAGCTTAGAGCGGAGAGGATAGGAGAGTTTAAGGGCAGCCTTAAACTGCTCTGTGAGACAGACCTTGATGTTGTGGAGCAGACACTCATAAAAGAACGCCCGGATGTGGCCGTAATAGACTCGGTTCAGACGATGTACAGGGAAGATATAGCATCAGCGCCCGGAAGCGTCTCGCAGGTAAAGGAGGCTACGGCCGTATTTATGAGGCTGGCCAAGGATATGGGTATTACAGTTTTTCTGGTCGGTCATGTGACGAAGGAAGGCTCATTTGCGGGACCGAGGATGCTTGAGCATATGGTGGATACCGTGCTTTATTTTGAGGGCGACAGATATGCGTCGTACAGAATAATAAGAGGTGTTAAAAACAGATTCGGTTCGACTAATGAAATAGGCGTTTTTGAGATGAAAAACGAGGGTATGATCGAGGTTAAAAATCCATCTGAGTATATGCTCTCCGGCAGGGCAGAGGGAGCGAGCGGCTCGGTGATATCATGCTCTATGGAAGGAACAAGGCCGATTCTTATCGAGATTCAGGCACTTGTGACACCTACATCATTTGGACTGCCGAGGCGTACCTGTGTGGGAGCGGATATAAATAAAATGAATCTTCTCATAGCAGTTTTGGAAAAAAGAGCCGGATATCATTTGTCTAATTACGATGCTTATGTTAATATAGCAGGTGGAATGAAACTTAGTGAGCCGGCTGTCGATATGGGAGTTGCCATGGCTCTTATTTCGAGTTTTAAGGATACGAATGCGGATTCAAAGACCGTGGTTTTCGGTGAAGTAGGACTCGGAGGAGAAGTAAGAGGAGTGGGACTTTGCGAACGAAGGGTGGCAGAGGCTAAAAAGCTTGGATTTAATAAATGCATTATGCCAAAGAGCAATATCCGTGAGATAAAGGATGTGGCAGGTATGGAGATTATCGGAGTGGATAATATCAAGGATGCGGCGTATGCTCTTTTGGGATAAAACCGGAGGAAAAATGAAGGAAGATATAGAATTAAAAGAAGTAGAAAATGCAGAAGGCAAGAGTGTCACTCATGAGGTGCTCGGGTATATAAAGCTTATTATTATAGCAATTATTCTGGCATATATAGTAAGCCATGTGATTATTGTAAATGCAGCGATACCGTCAAGTTCCATGGAAAATACCATAATGACCGGCAGCCGGGTAATAGGTAACAGACTCTCATATACTTTCTCCGAGCCGGAGAGAGGCGATATTATAGTTTTTAAATATCCGGTGGATGAGACTGAACTTTTTATCAAAAGGATAATAGGGCTTCCGGGAGAAACAGTGGAGATAAGAGATGCCAAGGTTTATATAGACGGCTCTAATACTCCTCTTGAGGAAGATTATCTTCCGGAAGAATGGAAGATAGGCTGCGACGGGTATACATTTGAGGTACCGGAGGGCTGCTATCTGGTGCTGGGTGATAACAGAAATGTATCACAGGATGCGAGATACTGGGCCGAAGAAGCTTACGATGAAGGTCTTGCCCAGACATGGGAAGATGCCGAAAGTTATACCTATGTGAAAGAATCGCAGGTTGTGGCAAAGGCGATGTTTGTATATTATCCAAAGTTTTATCTGCTGTAAAATATACCTTGACACATAGCACTTACGCATAGTATACTATCACTTGTGGCGCTGAGTTATAGGGCAAAGCGCCCCGATAAATAGGGGAATCATACAATGGCAGTATCACGGTCTCCAAAACCGTTCATGGGGGTTCGAATCCCTCTTCCCCTGCTCTGAAAGCCTTGATTTTCAAGGCTTTTTAATTTTTCAAGGGAAGTTTTGAGGGAAGTAGCTAATTGTTTATAAGCTGCGTATGATAATCAGATAACCTTTCATCTAATGTTATTCTACGCTCTGCAATTTGTTCTTTTTTTATCTGATATTCAGCAACAATACGCAATAATTCCTTTTTATCGGAATGAGTAAAAGATTTTTTATGCTGCTTTCCTTGATCGTCTGTATAATCATAGATTTGTATTCTCCACTTTACGGAAGGTGTTTTGCGTGGTTTCATAATATGTCCTTTCTAAAAGTGGGGATATCTGATAGAATAACAATGTTGCTGATTACTAAGTAACAGTCTTACTGTGAAAGGTGGTGAGTGTTATAGAATTTCTTATTGTTTTTGCTTATCCTATCATAGCAGGCATAATCTCACACTATGCCTGCAAATGGCTCGATAGGATATTTGACAGCAACGAGCATAAGGATTAGTCCACCTTACGGATTAGAAAACCCCGGAGCTGCAACTCTGGGGTTTTCGTGTTGTTATAGATTCCTTATTGCTTTATATGACTTTTGTCATCAACTAAATTATAACAAAGACTAAACAAAAGTCAATATAAAATACAAAATCCCCGGAGCCGTATATGAACCATTTTTGATAATGTCCTAATATACCGCAAAGGAAAATGTCCCAAAGTGGTATTATACTTCCATCAACATATGGAGGTAA
>CAJOOU010000197.1 GCA_905236735.1 uncultured Eubacterium sp.
AGATTGATGCACTTTCAAATAAGTGGGACAGATAGGAAATGACAAATCCTATCATAGAGTATCCTTGACTTTACATATATATATATATATAATAAATTGTAAGGTTTTTTTAACAAGGAGGATGA
Source organism: uncultured Eubacterium sp. (assembly GCA_905236735.1). Lineage (GTDB taxonomy): Bacteria > Bacillota > Clostridia > Lachnospirales > Lachnospiraceae > RUG14243. The sequence continues at coordinate 126 of CAJOOU010000197.1, forward strand.
AAAAAATGAAAAAAATGAAGAAAAGCTTAGCTTTTGTTTTGGCTTTAATACTTGTTTTTACCGTAATACCGACGCAATCTGCTCAGGCTGCGGTTAAGCTTAACAAGACAAAGGCAACTGTTTATGTTGGAAAGACTGTTCAACTCAAGTTAAGTGGAGCATCAAGTGTTAAATGGTCTACTTCAAATAAGAAGGTTGCAACAGTAACTTCAAAAGGTAAGGTTAAAGGCATCAAGGCAGGAACTGCTACAATCACTGCTACCAATAAGGCTACAAAAAAATCATACACATGTAAGATTACAGTAAAGAAAACGAAAAGTTTTGGATATAGTTCCGATAATTTTTGGTGTCAGGGTAATGGTGAAGGATTTTGTTATGTGGGAAGCCTGATTTCGGGAGCAACATATTATCTTGATGGGGCTAAACTTACAGCTGAAGTTTGGACAAATGTAGAAGATGGTCAGACTTACAGCGGAGTGCTCTTTAATGAAGCTTTAACGGAACAGGGAGAACACACTCTTAAGATAACAAAAACAGGGTATACGGATTTTACATGGACATTCACATATGAACCTACTACATTTGATGGACTGTGGGCTTCATGGGATATGTTTGTTGAAAACGATGTTTTATATTTGGGGCTTAATCCTGTGCTTTGGGATGATGGATATGTTAAAATTGATAATGGCTCAATAAATGTAAAAAATTCATTTATAAACGGAGATGGAGAAATGGTAATGTGGATTGATGTATCATCATTATCGTCAGGAGAACACACTGTTTCTGTTTGGGCTACCGGTTACGAAGAATCAAGTAAAACTTTTACAAAATGATAAATATTATCAATCAAGCGCCTTATTGTATATGAGGCGCTTGATTTTTAGCGGTAAACAGTGATTGATAGATAGAACATAAATAGTTGCGTTCGGCAGAATGTATAAGTTACTATAATAAAAGAAATTATATAAGTGAGGGGAAAAGTACAATGAAAAAAATTTTTGCAATATGTCTGGCGTCTGTTTTGGTGATAAATGTTAATGTTTACGCCGCGGATATTGCGGATGCCGCGGATATTGCAGATGAGGAAACGGCGGAAGTTGTTTCTGTAAGCGAAGATACGGATATGGCCGAGCAAGCCGACGAAGAAACCGAACAAGGTGAAGATGAGTCAGTATCCGGTGAAGAGGATAGTGAAGATATCACTTTGGGCACGGTCGGCAGACTTTCAACTACGGCTAAGTCAAAAACAAAGGTCAAACTATCATGGACAGCCGCAGATAATGCCGCATATTATTATGTATATAAAAAGCCGGCCGGTAATAAGTATACTTTAGACACAATTACAGAGGAGCTGAGTTATGTTGCCAAGGTTAAATCAGGCAAGGACTATACTTTTAAAGTTGTGCCGGCATTATCTGAGGATGAAGAGATTACGGCAGAATCAGACGGCAAAGAAGTATCTTTTGACGGAGACAGTATCGTATCTATGGCGAAGCAAAAGTATTCCTACTCGCAGTATGTAAAGGATATGAAAGCTTTAAAGAAAAAATATTCCGAGTATATATCTTACGAGAAAATTGGCGAGTCGGTAGAAGGAAGAAACATTTATGATATAACTTTGGGAAATGAGGATGCCCAAAATGCTCTTTTGGTAGTATGCGAGCTTCATGGCCGGGAATACGTTACATCAATAAACGCAATGAAACAGATAGAATATTATCTGTCATCTTATAATTCGAAAATTGACGGATATAAGGTCTCAAATGTTTTAAACGAGTGCCAGATACATTACATAGTGATGGCAAATCCCGACGGGGCAATGATATCCCAAAGCACGAAAGCAACATGGAAAGGGAACGCAAACGGAGTAAATCTGAACCGCAACTTTAACTATGGTTTTATAAAAAAAGGTTCTATAAGCAATAACTCGTATACCGGAAAAAGTGCTGAAAGCGAGCCCGAAACAAAAGCCGTGGCGGCTCTTACCCGAAGTCTTAGCAAGTCGACCACGCTTAAGGTGATAAGTTATCACTCTATGGGACAGATAGTGTTTGGCAGTTGCAGGAGTGACAAAAAAGCATATTCAATGACGAGAAAGATGTATTATCTTGCAAGAAAGCTTACAGGATACAGGGATTCGGGAAGTTATGACTCACTCACCGGTTCAAACGGCTGCTACCGTGAATACTGTATGTACAAACTTGGCGTGCCGTGTATAACCATAGAGGTGGGATACACCACCGCACCTAACAGACAGTATGAATATCAAAGTATTTTTAATAAAAACAAATATGTAGTACTTGAAGAAGCAGCATTGTAAAAGAAAATGGTCTCGCACCAGGTAAAAACAAGGCGGTTGTGATAATTATCACAACCGTCTTTTTTTTACAGTTTGTTGTTGTGAGCTGCAAATTGGTTGTTTGACTTTAAAAGAACGGTTTGATAACATTATTTTAGGTTAGGTATTTAGAACAAAGGGGGTATTTTTACATGGAGCAGTTTAAGCATCCTAAATTTGTAAAAGCAGATGCAATTGTGCTGAAAATTCTCAAGTGGATATCATATCCACCGGCAGTTATGATGGTGATTGTAGCGCTTTTAGCCACAATTAATGTTATAACATCGAAATTCTTCCATATAATGGTACCAAGTTGCAATGACTGGATTACATATCTTCTTATTCCAATCGTGTTTATGTCCATAGGACATGTTCATTTGGACAGAGGACTTGTAGTTGTGGATTTTGTAAACAAACATTATCCTAAATGGTTACTCACAATAATCGATATTGTCAGCAATATTTTGCTTATCGGATTAAACGGATTCATCGGGTGGAGAGCATATGTGCTTATGGCAGACAACTTTGCGTCAAAGGCATGGAGCTCAACAAGCGCCGGAAAGTTTTACATCTGGCCTTTCAACTTTTTACTCGGGACCGGAATGGTAATATTTGCATTTACCAGTTTCTGGTGCATCTTAAGAGATATTTTTGATTATCATCCTGAGGTTATGCCGAATCCGGCAGAGATAGCTAAAGAGATAGAAAAAGAGAAAGGGGGAGATGAATAATGACCGGAGGAGCTATAGGTATTATATGTTTTGTGGTCATGATAGCACTCGTAGTGCTAGGGGTACCTGTTTACCTTTGCGTAATGGGAATGTCTCTTGTGGGAATGTATCTTGTAACCACACCTCAAATGTTATTAATGCAGTTTACAAACGGATTTTTCACAACGGTTGCCAATTACACATTCTCGGTTATACCGTTGTTTATGATAGTAGGTGTACTTGCCGGTGACACCGGTATTGCAGCCGGAACTTTTACCTCAATGCAGAAGTGGACATCTAAAAGAAAAGGCGGACTTTTATATGCAACTGTGGCAGCGAATGCGGTATTTGGTGCGTGCTCGGGAGTATCATCTGCGGGAACAATCGTATTTTGTAAGATTGCAGCACCCGAGCTTAAAAAGAGAGGATATGATGAGTCTCTTTCTCTTGGAACGATTTCAGCAGCAGGATCTTTATCATCTCTTATACCACCCTCAATCGGTGTACTTACATTCTGCTTACTTACGGATCTTTCAATAGGAACAGGACTTATGACAAGCTTTGCAGGCGGACTTTTGATGGTTCTTGTAATGTTTGTAATGATATTTTTTGCAATAAGAGTAACGCCAAGTAAAGTGCCGACTATTACAGATGCGGACAGAGCTGTTACCTGGATGGACAGAATAAAGACATTAAGCCTTTTGATACCTATTTTACTTCTGTTCGGCCTTATAGTAGGAGGCTCTTTCCTTGGATGGTTCCCGCCTACAGTCGGTGGCGCGGTAGCGTGCGTGGCAATTTGTATCTATGCACTTGCGAAGAAGATGACATTAAGAGAACTTATGTATTCGTTTTGGGACGGATGTCAGATGTTTTCGAGTATGTATCTTATAGTAATGGCTGCCACTATATTCGGAAGATTTATCGGAATAACAAAGATGGCAAACATGCTTATAGATATTATTGCAAACCTTGGTATTGCACCGCTTGCGGTTTATTTTGTAATCATAGTATTCTACATTTTCTGCGGATGCGTAATGGATTGTATGTCGGTAATGATGATTACCGTACCTATCGTCTTCCCGCTTCTTACAGGACTTGGATTTAACGGATACGCAATGATAATAGTTGTAATCATGATTTCTGAACTTGGTGCAATCACACCGCCGATGGGTATGGCAGTATTTACGGTATCTACTGTATTAAGAGAGCCGGCAGGTAAAATATTTAAGGGTGTATGGCCTTATATCATAGCAATGCTTGCAGCGGCAATAATAATAGTAATATTCCCGGATATTGTTCTTTGGCTTCCGAGACTTATGGGGGCAACAGGAGTTTAACTCAGTCGGGGGACAAGCTCCGACTGAGTTAAACGCTCCGCGAGGATGCGCACGGATTCGGACAGGAATTTGTCTGCTGAA
>CAJOOU010000198.1 GCA_905236735.1 uncultured Eubacterium sp.
AAAAGATGTTTACATACCTTGATTTCTATGGTAGAATGACATCAAATGAAGTAGTATGTAAAAATTTATTACCGTTATTACAAGGAGGTAACTATGAGTAGCATTTCCAGTATTTCAAGCTCGCTTTCAACTACTTATTCACAGCTTTCAAGCGGAAAAGCTATTAATTCCGCATCTGATGGAGCTGCAGAGCTTGCTATTATTGAAGAAGAAGACGCTCAGGTAAACGGACTTAATCAGGGAAGTAATAATATGGCGCAGGCACAGGATTTACTCAATGTATCCGATGGTGCGCTTCAGAGTATTCAGGATTATCTGCAGAGCATAAGGGAACTTGCCATAAAGGCTTCCAATGCAACAGTATCTGACAGCGACAAAGCAGCCATACAGACTCAGATAGATCAGTATAAGCAGGGAATAGCCGATATTGCTGAACAGACAACATTTAATACCAAAAATATTTTAGATGGCTCTCAGACGGAATATTCGCTTGCTACGGATGCAAACGGCAACTCGACATCAATTTCTACCACCAATGCCACTCTTGAAGCCCTCGGTATAGCTGATTTTGATGTTACGGGAGATTATGATATTTCGGCTATAGACGATGCCATATCATATGTTTCGAGCGCATTAAGTTCTACCGGAGCTCAGAGTAATGCTCTTGATTATGCGATGAATTACAATTCATATACAGCCTATAATCTTACCAGTGCTAAGAGCAGGATAGAGGACCTTGATTATCCTCAGGCTGTATCCGAAAAGAAAAAACAGGAGACGCTTCAGGCATATGCTCTTATGATGCAGAAGAAAAAAGAAGAGGAAGAGGCTCAGCGTACAAGAACTCTCCTTGATACTTCGTTTATCTAAACTTAATGAGTTTATGAATGACATAATAAAAAAACCCGTTGCAGCAAAAGCTGCAACGGGTTTTTATCTGTACAATTTTTAACTGTATAATGTAACAAGCTTCTTTAAGTATTCATAACGGGCTTTGGCATTCTTTTCTGATTCATCGAAGAGTTTTTCAGCTTTGGCTGCATCTACCTTCTTAAGTGAATTGTATCTTACCTCTCCGTCAAGGAATTCTTTGTAATCCTTTGTAGGTTCCTTGGAGTCGAGGCTGAATGCAGGCTTACCTTCTTCTATAAGCCTCGGGTCATAACGGAAGTTGTGCCAGTATCCTGACTCAACAGCAAGCTGTTCTTCTGTCATAGCCTTTGACATACCCTTCTTGATACCGTGGTTGATACAAGGAGCGTAGGCAATGATGAGTGAAGGTCCTTCATAGCTTTCAGCTTCTGCTATAGCCTTTACACACTGGTTAAAGTCAGCACCCATTGAAATCTGGGTAACATATACATAACCGTAGCTCATTGCAATTGAAGCAAGGTCTTTTTTCTTTACAACCTTACCGCCGGCAGCAAACTGTGCAACAGCGCCTGTTGGTGTAGCTTTTGAAGCCTGTCCGCCTGTGTTTGAGTAAACCTCTGTATCGAATACCATGATGTTTACATCCTGACCTGAAGCCATTACATGGTCAAGACCGCCGAAACCGATATCATAAGCCCAGCCGTCACCACCGAATATCCACTGTGACTTCTTGGCAAGGAAGTCCTTGTTCTTTAAGATATCCTGTGCGTTTTCGCATCCGCATTCCTCGAGTGCCTTAATAAGTGAATCTGTAGCCACACCGTTTGTTACGCCTGTGGTATAGGTGTCGAGCCATTCTTTGCCGGCACTTACTACGGCATCGTTTTTGCTTGTTTCCACAAGGTTTTCAACCTTGGTTTTAAGCTGTGTTCTTATAGCTTTCTGGGCAAGTCCCATACCGAGACCAAACTCAGCCGCGTCCTCGAAGAGGGAGTTGGACCATGCCGGACCTTTGCCTTCATCATTAACCGTATACGGTGTTGAAGGAGAGGAGTTACCCCAGATAGAAGAGCAGCCTGTTGCGTTGGCGATATACATTCTGTCACCGAAAAGCTGGGTGATAAGTTTAGCGTAAGGTGTTTCTCCGCAGCCGGCACATGCACCTGAGAACTCAAGGAGCGGCTGAGAGAACTGAGAACCTTTTACGGTATTTATCTTGAATTTCTCTACAAGGTCGCGTCTTGCAGGAAGTGTTCTTGCATAATCGAAGCTATTCTGCTCCTCAAAGTTGTTTGAAATTGCATCCATTGAAAGAGCTTTTTCTTTAGCCGGGCAGACATTTACGCAGCTTCCGCATCCTGTACAGTCAAGTACGGAAATTGAGATAGCGTATTTTTCACCGCTGACACCGGTGAGGTCTTTCATCTTCATTCCTTCCGGAGCCTTTGCAGCCTGATCTTCGGTAAGAGCGAAAGGTCTTATGGCAGCGTGTGGGCAGACGAATGAACATCTGTTACACTGGATACATTTATCCGGATCCCAGACAGGAACATCTGTGGCAATACCGCGTTTTTCATATGCTGATGTACCTGAAGGAGTAGAGCCGTCTGCATAGGCGGTAAATGCGGACACAGGAAGGCTGTTACCCTGCTGGCGGTTGATATACGCCTGGATGTTGTTGACAAAGTCGAGTTCTTCTTTGCGTCCTGAGTCAGCATGGATGTTAAGGTCTGTGTCTGCAGCATTTGCCCAGTCAGCCGGAACCTCAACCTTGACAGCGCCTGTGGCACCTGCATCAATAGCATCATAGTTCATCTGAACTACATTCTCACCCTTTTTGCCGTATGATTTCTTGGCAGCTTCTTTCATAAGACGGATAGCGTCTTCTTCAGGAATAATGTTGGCGAGTTTGAAGAATGCTGACTGAAGAACTGTATTAATTCTTCCACCAAGTCCAATCTTTTTACCTATGGCAACACCGTCTATTGTGTAGAACTGGATATTATTTTCGGCAATGTATCTCTTGCACTGACCCGGGAGAAGCTTTGAAAGCTCATCCACATTCCATGGACAGTTGAGAAGGAAACTGCCGCCCGGTACTATATCCTGAACTATGTCATACTTTAATATGTATGAAGTGTTGTGGCATGCCACGAAGTTAGCCTTATTTATAAGGTAGGTAGAGCGGATAGGCTGCTTACCGAATCTAAGGTGTGAAACAGTAACACCTCCGGACTTCTTTGAATCGTAGTCAAAGTATGCCTGAGCGTACATATCTGTATTGTCACCGATGATTTTGATTGAGTTTTTGTTTGCGCCTACGGTACCGTCCGAACCTAAGCCCCAGAATTTGCATGAGATGGTTCCTTCCGGTGTCGTATTAGGATCGTCTGTAACAGGAAGTGAAAGTCCTGTTACATCATCTGTGATACCGATGGTGAACTCTTTTTTATCTTTGTTATTAAATACCGAGATAATATTACCCGGTGTTGTATTCTTGGATGCAAGACCGTATCTTCCGCCGAGTACCGGAACAGAATCGAATTTTGAGCCCTTAAGCGCTGCTACAACATCGAGATAAAGAGGCTCATGTCCGCCCGGCTCTTTAGAGCGGTCGAGAACACTTATTGTTTTAACAGAGTCCGGGATAGCCTCAATAAGTGCATCTGCACAGAAAGGTCTGTAAAGTCTTACCTTTACAACTCCGATCTTCTGTCCCTGGGCT
>CAJOOU010000199.1 GCA_905236735.1 uncultured Eubacterium sp.
CTGACAAAGGATGCGGCCATATGGCTTAAGGTAAAGCCGGGCACGGACGGAGCTTTGGCACTTGGGATAATAAATGTGCTTATTTCGGAAAACCTCTATGATAAGGAGTTTGTGGAGAAATACTGCATCGGATTTGATAAGCTCAAAAAAAGAGCTGCGGAATATGACCTTGAAAGAGTAGAAAAAATAACATGGGTGCCTAAAGAAGAGATTGTAAAGGCAGCGAGACTTATGGCTTCTTTAAAGCCGTTAAGCCTTGAATGGGGTACGGCCGTTGAGCAGACGGAGAACTCTTTTCAGACATGCAGGGCTATCTATATGATACCTGCGCTTACCGGCAACTGGGATGTTCCCGGAGGATTTGTGGCAAGTAAGGAGATTGCCCCCACTCCGGACCCGATGTTTGGAGCCCTTTCCAAAGAGCAGGGAGACAAGATAATAAGCGCGGGCTTTCCGCTTAATGATGGTACTCTTAGTCCGAAGATGTTTGCGCATCCCTATGAGACCTTTGATGCAATGAAGACGGGAAAACCATATAAGATAAGGGGACTTTTTGCTCATGCCAACAATTCTCTTATATCAATGCCTGATTCAAAGCATGTTTTTGAGTGCCTTAAAGAAATAGAGTTTTTTGTATATATGGACTTTTTTATGACGCCCACGGCAGAGTTTGCAGATATTATACTTCCGGCAGCGCTATGGGGAGAAATTGATTCCTTATACTGTATGCCGGAGTTTGCAGAGGAAGCTTTGCTTACCATGAGAAAGACAGTACAGGTAGGAGAGTGCAAATCCGACGAAGAATTCTTTATGGAACTTTGTCAAAGGATGGGGCTTGACTATGGAGCGGCATCACAAAAAGAAATACTTGACTCTCAGCTTGAAGAGATGGGAAGACGGTATCCGGAATATGCGGGCATAGATTTTGAGAAACTAAAAACTTTGGATTATATAGTGCCCAAAAGGAAGTATTACAGATACAAGGATGAGGGATTTAAGACTCCGTCCGGCAAATTTGAACTTTATTGCGAAAGCCTCATAAAAGGCGGGGCAGATCCTCTGCCGTGCTATAAGGAGACACCTGATGAAGAGGGAGAGGATTCTCTGGTACTTACTACAGGAGCCAGGATACAGCAGTATTTTGTGTCCAACAACAGACAGATTAAATCCCTTAGAAAACAGGCGCCGTTTCCGCTGGTGACCATGAACCCGAAAACGGGAGAAAGGTATGGTATAAAAGAAGGCGACTGGGTATGGATAGAGACAGATAAGGGCAAAATTACGCAGAAGGCCGAGTTTGCGCCGGAGATGGATGAGAGAGTTATAAATGCACAGATGGGCTGGTGGTATCCGGAAGCCGGGGCTCCGGACTATGGATGGGATGAGTCCAATGTAAATGTGCTTACTGCAGGAGACGGCGTAAGAGATGCTTTCAGCGGAGCATATAAATTCAGAGGATTAAAGTGCAAAATATCAAAGAATGACAGCTGCATAATAGAGGAAAGATATTATAAATGGATGAATGAGTAAATAAAAAGGAGCTCCGAAAGGAAGCTCCCGAGTGTTAAACAACAGTTGAGTGAGTGTTCTGTTGTAGGAGTGAGAAAATCCGATAATGTTGTTGGGAAATTTAAGGACTTTCTCTGTCATCTATTTCATCTTATCTTTTTTTTACAAGAATTACCACAACGAAAATGGTATGAAGGCATACGGATAGTGTATGGGAAGGGTTGGTAAACCAAGATGAACGATAACCAGATAAAATGTTTTTTGGAGGCAGCGACCTGTCTGAACTTTACGACTGCCGCAAAAAGGCTTTATATTACACAGCCGACACTGTCGAGACAGATACAGAATCTTGAAGCGGAGCTGAATGTAAAACTTTTTGACAGGATTAACAATATTACTACACTGACGGCGGAGGGAACGGCTCTTTACGAGGGGCTGGAGCCTTTGTATAAAAATATGAATAAACTCCTTCGCAGGGTAAAGAGTGGCAATATAGCGGAAGAATACTTTTTTAATATTGGCATTGCCCAGGAACTTATACCCAGCAGCGTCACCTCAAAGTGTATAAAAAAGCTGCAGGAAAAATATCCCAATGTATCCATAAATATGGATGCCTATGATTACAGAGAGCTAAGGGAAGGACTGTCTGACGGGACACTTGATCTGGTTCAGGCGGTGATACTAAACAAACAAAAGATGATTCCCGATTTTGAAGCGGTTATTATAGCAAAGGAAGAGCCCTATCTTGCAATTGAAGCAGATACACCCTACTGCGAGGACGAGGTGCTAAAAATAGAGGACATAGAAAGCATTCTCGAAGAATATGCTCTGATTTGCGTGGAGCCGGGAAATTACGATTCGTACGAGTCCGACCCGCTTGGGATTCTGCTGAAAAATATAGGATGGAGACAGGATAGGCCGCCCAAGGTCAGATATGTGGATGTGCAAAGTTCGATTCCGTATCTGGTATCTGCGGGCCTTGGAGTGGCACTGGTACACTATCATTCATATGTAAGTGTAATGCCGGGAGTAAAGATGCTGCCTATTAATCTCGGACACACTTATGATGTGGGTATATCGTATAACAAGGCAAAGTCCAACATGTATGTTGAAGAAATGATAAGACTCATAAAGGAGGAATATGCAGGTGCGCGAGATGGAGTTTAAAATGGAAAGAGAAAATCTCGTGAAGGCGGGAGATGCGGTAAGAGTAGAGGAAAGCGTGTTGCCAACCAGTTATTACTATACTATAATACCGGCTGTTGCCATGTCTGCTAATTTCACTGTAAGAGAAAGACTGAAGACAAGAGAGGGTATTGTAAAAGAGGTGAAAAATACTCCGCGCGGATATTTTGTTACCGTGGAGTTTGATGAGTGATGATCGCTGTGACGATGTGGGGACAAAACCACGTGACGTTTTATGGCGACCAAATCTTAAGTCGGAGGATAGAATATGACAAATGAAGAAATCACATTTTTGGACAGATATAAAAAGGAACTTCGCGAAGGAAAACTCTATTCCCAAAAGGAAATAGCGCATCTTTATACAGCTCTTGCTAAAGGAGACGAGGCTGCCGTAAATTCACTTACAGAGGCACTTATGCCTCGGGTTTTGGAACTTGCCGAGGAGAGAGCAGACAGGGGAGTCTTTATAGGAGACCTTATACAGGAGGGCTCTTTGGCACTTTTCCTTGCACTTGGCGGAGCGAACCAAAAACCTGCCGATATGCCTTATGATGAGTATATAGACGATGCCGTATCAATGGCTCTTGATGCATATATGACCGAGTCCGGAGCAGCGACTGAGGCGGAGGAGAAGGTAGCCTCAAAGCTCAATGTACTTGTAGAAAAGATGGAAGAACTCGAAAAGGACTACGGCGGAGCCTTCGGTATAGAGGATGTGGCGGAAGAGACCGGCTATAGTGTAGAAGAAATAAAGGATCTCTTTAAACTCGCCGGCGAGGATTTGGGGAAATAATATAAAAAAGCATTGCTATAATGGTACCGTAAATTAAGACAAATCTTCTATGACATTTTAAGTGAATCTGATACAATAAACATGTAATAATTAAGGGGGAGTCGATAAAACGGCTTCCCCTTTTTTAGAAATAAACAAAAAGGATGTTGCATTCAAGATAAAGCGGATATACAATGTATATACACAGAGGAGGGCAATACTATGCAGACTCAGGTTAAAACATGGGGTAACAGTCAGGGGATAAGGATTCCAAGAGAAGTATTACAAGAAGCTAATATTACAATTGATGATATGCTTGATGTGAAAGTTTCAAATGGAGTCATTATGTTGGCTAAGCCATTTAGACATAAGCCTTTAGAGGAACGCGCTGCGGAATATGGTGGACAGCTTAATTTGGATGGAGAATTTGATTGGGGCGATCAGGTAGGAAGAGAGATTTGGTAATGAAGGAAGATGTTTTTCAGGGGGACATCCTTAAAATTGAAAAAATAAAGATGCCGGTACTTGTTGTCAGTAAAAATTTTTTTAATCAGACCGGTGAAATAATCGGTTGCCCAATATATAAAAATGGAGAACCGAGTGCATTGCATATCAGAATAGATACAGATGAAGTTTCTGGCTGCGTCCAGTGTGAAAAGATGGCTCTTTTAGATTTAAATATCAGAGGCTATTTAAAGATTGAAAGAGTTCATATGCCGGAAATTATTGATATAACTGATGCAATACAAGGGATATTTGATTATGTATAATTGTACATATGATTTTTCTCTTGCATAAACACCACTTATGTTTTACAATATACTTTGCTTTTGTATGCAAAGTAATGTA
>CAJOOU010000200.1 GCA_905236735.1 uncultured Eubacterium sp.
ATATCCTGCGCCCACGGCACCAAAAGCCATACTATGGTACACCTTTCATTTGAGACAGCCGAAAGAATTGTATCCGGAGATGTTCCCTTTAATAAAATTGCCTTACTGCCGGCCACAAGAGAGCCCATCCAGTGGAACTTGGCTCCGGTGTGATAAAGAGGCGGTATGCAAAGGAAGGTATCCTCCCTTGATGTGGAATGATGTTTCTGTTCCATCTCTGCCGCCTGGGTAAGAGAGCGGTGCTTATGAAGTATCGCCTTAGGAAATCCTGTTGTTCCCGACGAAAAATAGATTGCGCCGTAGTCATCATCTGTAATTTCTACATCAGGACAAGATGATGAGCAATCCGCAACAAGCTCTCGGTAGCTCTCCGCAAATGACGGACATCCGTCTCCCTCATATATCAGCAGACAGTTTTTGCTGATTTTTTCTGCGTGCGTTTCTATTCTTCCTATAAATTCCGGCCCGAATACAAGCACATCCACCTCTGCAAGTTTCACGCAATACAAAATCTCATCCGCATCATATCTGAAGTTGAAAGGTACGGCAATAGCCCCTGATTTTAAAACACCAAAATATATCGGGAGCCACTCTAACGAGTTATACATTAAAATTGCAACCTTATCGCCTTTTTTTACTCCTCTTTCAATGAGCATATTGGCGAAGCGGTTGGCTTTTTCATTAAAAACGCTCCATGTAATTTCTCTTCTGTAGGGTTCGAATCTTGTAGGTTCTATAAGTTCCGACTCCTTCCATGATTTTCTCCTTGTCTCCTTCTGCTCGGGATTAAGTTCCACAAGCGCAACCTCATGCGGATACATCTCCGCATTTCTCTTCAAAAAATCTGTTACAGGCATTTTGACCTCCATCTATTGACTTATTATACTAAAATATGTTATATTCACTTTATTGCTTTAAAGTGTTGCGTTTTAAAGCGTTACGGTTTAAAGCAACATATGATTATTCTAACACAAAGGAGACAAAAATGAAACTACTTGTACTTATTATCTATTTTTTAGTTCTCATAGGCATAGGTCTTTACTGCCGTAAACATGCCACGGATGTAAACGGGTTTGTACTCGGCGGCCGCTCTGTAGGTCCTTGGCTTACTGCTTTTGCCTATGGTACTTCCTACTTTTCAGCCGTTGTTTTCGTAGGCTACGCCGGACAGTTCGGATGGAAATACGGTATCGCCGCTACCTGGGCCGGTATAGGAAATGCTGCAATCGGTTCACTTTTAGCATGGGTTGTCCTCGGTAGAAGAACCAGAATTATGACTCAGCATTTAAATTCAGCCACAATGCCGCAGTTTTTTCAGGAACGCTTTGGTTCTCCTGCCTTAAAAATCGGTGCTTCAATTATCATTTTTATTTTCCTTATACCATATACGGCATCACTCTATAACGGTCTTTCGAGACTTTTCGGTATGGCATTTAACATTGATTACTCATGGTGCATCATTATTATGGCGATTCTTACAGCAATCTATGTTATTGCAGGAGGATATATGGCGACTGCCATAAATGATTTTATCCAGGGTATAATAATGCTTTTCGGTATTGTTACAATTATTGCTGCCGTACTTATGAGTAAGGGTGGATTCATGGCAGCCCTGGACGGTCTTGCACGGATTACCGATGAATCAGTGTCCACCACACCCGGAGTCTTTGCTTCTATGTTCGGCCCTGATCCTTTAAACCTTATGTTCGTAGTAATACTTACATCTTTAGGTACATGGGGCTTGCCACAGATGGTTCAAAAATTTTACGCGATAAAAGATGAAGAATCCGTTAGAAAAGGAACTATTATTTCCACTCTTTTTGCCCTCGTTATTGCAGGCGGCAGCTACTTTTTAGGCGGATTCGGAAGACTTTTCTCAGATCAGATAGATATTGAGGCAAACGGTTATGATTCTATCGTTCCAACAATGCTTTCAAATCTTTCACCTATTCTTATCGCCCTTGTTGTCATCCTTGTCCTTTCGGCTTCAATGTCAACACTTTCGTCACTTGTGCTTGCTTCAAGTTCGACACTTACAATTGACCTTATAAAAGATAATATTATAAAGAAAATGGATGAGAAAAAGCAGCTCTTATACATAAGAATTCTCGTTGTAATATTTATTGCAATTTCCGCAATACTCGCTCTTATCCAGTACAAGAGCTCGGTTACATTCATAGCACAGCTCATGGGCGTATCATGGGGCGCTCTTGCAGGAGCCTTCCTTGCACCGTTTATGTATTCTCTTCACTGGAAGAGCATTACAAAGGCTTCATGCTGGGTATGCTTTATTTTCAGCAGTGTTCTCATGGTAGCAAACATCTTCTTCAGAAGTTCGTTCCCTGCCATTATCCAGTCCCCGATAAACTGCGGCGCTGTTGCAATGCTTTGCGGATTTATCATTGTACCTGTTGTCAGCCTCTTTACCAAAAAGCCTGACGAAAAGCTGGTTGAAGATGCTTTCGCCTGCTACAATCTTAAAACCTATGTTAAGCAGAAAACTTCTCTTGCAGACTAAAGTAATTTTATAAAAAACAATGATAAAAAGGCGGATTCAAAATGAATCTGCCTTTTTTTAGGTTGCCCTTTTGCATCGCCTGTTTTCTAAATCCGCAGCCGTTTATCCAAGTCTTATGGCTGCCCACATGCCTTCTTCTATAGCCTGTCTTGCCTTTCTCGGGCGATTAATGTCTCCGACCTTGTATGTGTCAATAACCACATCTTCCAAAGCCTCAGCCACATCAGTACACGATCTCATTCCAAGAGCATAAACAATGCTTTCAGCCGCTATAAACTCTTCCTTGCCTTCTGCATTTGTCACATAAACACCATTTCCTGCATCGACTTTAGAAATTCTGACGCCGCATCTTGCAGTAATATCTTCTTTGGCAAAAGACTGCATCATACCTTCTCTGTGCATCCAGTTTGCTTCAGGAGCTATCTCATCTCGCATCTCTATTATAGTTACACTATGGCCGTTTTCGGCGAGGAAAAGTCCGGTCTCGCAACCAACAAGACCACCTCCGAGCACTGCCACATTTTTTGAAAGGGAATCAAGTTTTACATAAACAGTTGTCGCATGCTCAATTCTTTCATCATCAAGTCCCTCGATAGGTGGCTTGGAAGGCCGAGAGCCGGCTGCAAGAATTACCGCGTCATATCCTCCCTTTTTAATAAACTCCGGTGTAACTTCCGTATTAAGCTTAACCTCAATATCATTTTTATTAACCTGTGTTATAAGATAATCTTTAAGACGCTTTAAATCTATTTTAAGGTCATCGTAATCCGTAAATTTTAAAAGTCCACCAAGCTTATTTTCTTTTTCCGCAAGCGTTACCTTATGTCCTCTTTCAGCTGCCGTCACTGCTGCCTGCATTCCGCCCGGGCCACCGCCTACTACAAGCACATTTCGTGAACACTTGGCCGGTTTTATAGTGTTTCTGTGCCTGTTTTCTCTTGCCGTTGAAGGATTAACCGCACATGTAAGATTACATCCCTCATGTAACCCGGTAAGGCAATCAAGACATCTAAGGCAAGGTCTTATGTCCTCCGGATGTCCGTGTCTTGCCTTTTCCGGTAAATACGGATCTGCAATAAGCGCTCTTACCATAGCTATCGCATCTGCTTTTCCTTCTTCAAGAATACTTTCCGCAAGCTCAGGAGTTGTGATCGCACCTATTGTTACAACAGGCGTCTTTACTCCTGCAGCCTTAATGTCAGCCGCATAATGAACATTTACTCCGTGCGGAAGAAACATTGTTGGGTGAGTATGCACAGCCTGAGCCTCTTCCGTATCCATACCTGCCGACACATGAATAAGATCAACCTTTCCATCTATCAGTTTTGCAAATTCTATTCCTTCTTCTTTGCTAAGGCCTCCTTCTATCTCTTCCGAGCCCGACATTCTGTATTCTATAAGGAAATCGTCTCCACACGCCTCCCTTATTTTCTCTATAACCATTAAGGGAAAACGCGCTCTGTTTTCCATGCTTCCGCCAAACTCATCTGTTCTTTTATTTGTAAGTGGCGAAATAAACTGGTCCAAAAGCCAGCCATGTCCACCATGAAGAAGCACCATGTCATAGCCCGCTCTTTTAAGCATCTGTGCCTTTTCGGCAAAATTATCTGCGACCTTTTCAATCTCCTCTTTTGTCATTCCATGTATTTTTTCGCCGTCCCATCTTACGGCATCACTCGGTCCCCAAGGCATCCAGTTTTCATCACCGTAGTTTGCCTCGCGAAGAGCTGTATTTCCTGCATGGTTAAGCTCCTGCGAAGCAAGCGCTCCACCTTCGTGAATTGCTTTGGCAATTTCGGCAAGATTCGGCAAATTCTCATCATCTATAGCAAAAGAACGCGGATTAGACGCCGCATGTTCTCTGTCAACCGGTGTATCTCCCAGCGTTACGACCGCTGCCCCTCCCATTGCTTTTTCAGCAAAATATGCAATCATCGAGTCATCCGGTCTTCCGTTGAAATCCATATGAGACATCATATTGGGAGCGGAAAATATTCTGTTTCTGAATGTAACTTTCTTAATTGTAAGCGGTTTGAAAAGCTCCGGATAAAATTTATTCATATTTAAAATAGCCTCCTTAATATTAACTTACAAAGGCCGCATATAGCCTTTCAAAAAACATTATGTACAATAATTCAACCGAATTCCAACAACGATTAAATACATTTTTACAACAAAACATTACATTTTTCTCCCACAAAAAATTGGAAAAAAAGGACAACAAAACATTCGTTTACGCCTTCCCCATCCTCTGATATATTTTTTTTAGAGCAAAGGGAAGGAGGTATTTAACTTTGTCAAAAAACGAGCTTGTAATTAAAGGCGAGTACACTGTAACCGAGAACATGTGTCTTTCAAAACTCATTATCGATGAGAATGCATCCTTAAAGGCACCTGAAGGAAAAAGTGTTACTTTAAAGGTAAATAATGCAGGTACGGCACCTGTTCCGGGAACATATTACGGCGATATAAAATTACTTATCGGAGAATATTATAATATGGAGCCTCATGGTCTTATGAAGGCTATTGGGAAAACAGAGCAAATAAGAAGTGCTCTTGTCGTAAACAACAACTTTGTAGATAAAGCTAAGAGTATTCCGGAAATGTTTAACGGCGGAAAAATAACATCTGAAAGTGCCGAAGATTTTTCCCTCTTTAGCGATGAAGAGGATTTTAACGGTATTGTTCTTACCGGAAACACCGAATACGAAATTAAAAACGCCGAAATAGTACTCGAAGGCAAAGGACGAAACGATTTTGCCGGAGTCGGCGCAGGTATTACCGCAATCGACAATGCAAAGGTGGTAATAAATGATAGTGATATAACACTTGCGGGTGAAACAAGATGCGCTGTACATGTTGGCGGCAGCGCCGTTGTAGAGGTTAACAACTGTAACCTTATAAATATCAGCCCCGAAAACAAAAAATGGCTCGGCGACTTTAGCTGGGGCATAGGAGTAACCGGTACAAACAGACTTGTTCAGCTTGCCGACGACGGTACTGTTTATTATAACAACTGCTATATGAAGACCAACGGTTGGGGAGTCTTTTCAATTGACGGATGCAATGACTGCGCAAGAGTATTTGTAAATGAATGCACCGTTGATCTTTCAGGGCCTCGCGCAAACGGCTACGGCGGATTTTGCATTGGCGACAGAAATACGGTAAGCTTCAACAATTCCGACATTCATGTAAATGGATATGCAATGATTGTCCGCGGTATGATGGACGGTGCTGCAAGGGCGGAATTTGTAAATGGCTGCAATGTTACGGGTAACAGATTCGGACTTATCTCAATCGGAGATATACACACTCCGGTACTTATTGAAGATTCCGACTTTCATACGGGACGTGCGGTAATCGTAACAAAGGGGTCTTCCACATCATATGAGATTGTTAACTCAAGTCTTGTATCTGATGAGGGAGTCATCCTCCAGCTTATGGACAACGATGACCCTGCAATGAACACCGACGCAATAAAGGTGTTTGCGGAAGGCGATGTTTACGAAGAGGGAAGAAATCTTACGGAGCTTCACGAAGGTCTCGATGTAGTCCTTGATCTTATAGATGATGAACTTTGCGGCAACTTCTTTAATTCTACAACCAATCTTCACAGAGAAAACAGCGTAAAGAAGGGTGAAAACGGCATGGGCGCCATCTTTGGAGGCCTCTTTGCTCCACCTGAAGGTGCACCTGTATTTTTGGATGCTCCGCCTGAAGAACTCGAGGTAAGAGACGAGGTTAACTACGACAAAATGCAAAAAGGTCCGAAAAACCTCTTCATAAATCTTATAAATACAACGGTTGAAGGTCAAATTTCATCTGCATCCCAGTCATACAGAGAAGGTCTTGAGTGGGTTGATGAATCTACAAGACTTGAACTTTCCAACATAACACAGAAAGCCGCTCCTACAATTAATAACGGTGTAATTGTCGATATTAACACAGACTCAACATGGATTGTAACAGACAGTTGCTACATTACATCGCTTTCAATCGGCGAGCACGGACTTGTAAAAGCCTATGAAGGCAAAGAACTTAAGATGACAATTGACGGAAAAGAAACTCCTATTGAGCAGGATAAAACCTACTCCGGAAAAATTAAACTCGAAATTATCTAATCCTCCAACATATACTTATACAAATATATCAAAATACAGGATGCCGGACTTATTTAAGTCCGGTATTCTTGTTATGCGTTTAATTTTGGTGTATGATGTAATATGTGGCGCCAAAACGGGCGCTGTTATTTGTTGGAATATATATATAAGTGGG
>CAJOOU010000201.1 GCA_905236735.1 uncultured Eubacterium sp.
AGTTCCTTTGAGAATTTGTCGCCGTTTTTGGTTTCTTCTTCTCCTCTGAATCTTGTATTCTGTAAGAGGATAACATCCCCGTCCGACATATTTGATACAGCCTTTGTTGCGGCCTCTCCGGTGACATTATCATCATCTATAAATTCAACATTTTTGCCCAGTTTCTCCGAAAGGCTCTTTGCCACCGGCCTTAGCGACTCTCCTTCGTTCGGACCGTTTTTAACCTTTCCCAGATGAGAACAGAGTATTACCTTCGCACCGCTTGAAGCAAGCTTCTCAATGGTTGGAAGTGCTGCCGTAATCCTTGTCTCGTCGGTGATTACCCCATCTTTTAACGGTACATTAAAATCACACCTTACGAGAACTCTCTTACCTGCCACATTCAAATCGTCTACACTCTTTTTGTTTAACATATTTCCCTCCTGCTTATAAATGACATAAGGTGACAGACTGCGCCTGTCACCTTATATTCTACCACAATTTATACACTTGCGAGATATTTAATTGTTCTTACCATCTGTGATGTATAACTGTTCTCATTATCATACCACGAAACCACCTCTACCTGAGTCTTTCCACCTCCTACGGGTATGGCCATTGTCTGTGTGGCATCAAAAAGCGAGCCGTACTTCATACCGATTATATCCGAAGAAACGAGCTGCTCTTCGGTATATCCGAAGGACTCTGTTGCTGCCTTTTTCATAGCCGCATTTATCTCATCTACGGTAACTTCCTTATCCACTACGGCGAAGAGCAGGGTAGATGAACCTGTAGGAGTCGGAACCCTCTGTGCCGCTCCGATAAGTTTGCCGTTAAGCTCCGGGATAACAAGGCCTATTGCCTTTGCCGCTCCTGTCGAGTTCGGCACAATATTTACCGCTGCCGCACGGCTTCTCCTTAAGTCACCCTTTCTCTGAGGGCCGTCTAAGACCATCTGGTCTCCCGTATACGCATGTATCGTACACATTATTCCCGACTCAATAGACGCAAAATCATTAAGTGCTTTTGCCATCGGCGCAAGACAGTTGGTTGTGCATGATGCAGCCGAAATAATTTTATCCTCTTTTGTAAGAGTTGTATGATTTACATTATATACGATTGTCTTTACATCATTTCCCGCCGGCGCCGAGATAACCACCTTTTTTGCGCCTGCATTTATGTGAGCCTCGGCCTTTTCTTTGGATGTGTAAAATCCCGAGCACTCGAGAACAACATCCACACCAAGCTCTTTCCACGGGCAGTTATTTGCATCTGCCTCTTTATAAATCTTTATTGTTTTTCCTTTAACGGTAATTGTTCCCGCTTCATCATCAGCCGTAACATCATCTTCATGACCGATTTCCACATATCTGCCCTGTGTCGTATCGTATTTAAGAAGATGTGCAAGCATCTTCGGGCTCGTCAAATCGTTGATTGCCACGATTTCATACTGTTTATCCCCAAACATCTGACGAAAAGCCAGACGGCCTATTCTGCCGAAACCATTGATTGCTACCTTAACTGCCATGTAAACTCCTCCTCGTTCGTTAAAAATTATACAATGTTGTTTTCTATATAATATATCTTTTCCGGCTTAATTACAAGTAAGCAGATTGTTTTTATTATTATACACGCCGCATCTCCTGTTTACAGCCTGCCGTAGATATTTTGCGGTACATATGCCTTGATCCTTATACCGTCCGATATGTATTCTTCTTCAAGCAGTTCTCCGTATTTTCTGATTTGTTGAATCTTTCCGGCATCATTATATGAGAATACCTTTTCGAGCAGAATCTTATCCTCTCTTAATATCTCCTCCAGTGCGGCTTTTAACTGCTCTATGCCCTCTCCCTTTTTAATGGCAGTGTAGAGGTTTATATCCGCAGTAAAATCCCTGAAGTTTCCCTCTCCTTCAACCTTATCCATCTTATTAAAAAGGGTTATTATCTTTTTGCCTCCTGCTCCCAGCCTTCCAAGTGTCTCATAAACCACTCTTATGTGTTCTTCCATCTGCGGATTGGATGCATCCACCACATGGATAATATAATCGGCATATTTAGCCTCCTCCAGAGTCGACTTAAACGCCTCTATCAGATGATGGGGAAGTTTTCGGATAAATCCTACCGTATCGGTCAGAAGAATTTCCTGACCGCTATCAAGCCTAAGAGTCCTCGTCGTAGGGTCAAGGGTGGCAAAAAGCTTATCCTCTTCAAGTACCCCCGCCTCTGTAACCGTATTTAGCAGGGTGGATTTTCCGGCATTGGTATAGCCAACTATTGCAGCAAGTCTGGTATTAGAGCTTTGCCTCTGCATTCTCGTAACCTCCCTGTGTCTGGCTATATCCGCAAGTTCCTTTTTGAGCTGGGAAATCCTGTCCCTTATATAACGCCTGTCCATCTCTATCTTTTTTTCTCCGGGGCCTCTGGTGCCTATACCACCACCGAGCCTCGACAGAGAAGTGCCGAATCCCGCAAGATGAGAAAGCATATATCTTTGCTGAGCCAGTTCTACCTGTACCTTTCCTTCCGCAGAAGATGCTCTGGCAGCAAAAATATCCAGAATAACAAGAGTCCTGTCCATCACCTTGGTATCAAGTTCTTCTCTTAAATTGCGTATCTGAGCCGGAGAAAGTTCATCATCGCAGACTATGCCGTCGGCATCTGTTTCATATATGAGCTGCCTGAGCTCTTCTATCTTTCCTTTGCCTATATAAGTGCCCGGATGAAAACTTTCCCTTGCCTGTGTGAGGATGCCTACGCTTATAGCTCCTGCGGTCTCTACAAGTTCTTTCAGTTCATCCAAAGAACGCACGGCCTCATCCGCATCTCCCGTATACGCGGCAACGAGAATAACCTTTTCCTGTTTTTTTTCGGTTTCTATCATATCCACCTCTTTAGCCGTCTGCTACTCAAATACGGCTTTAATACTGTCATAATGAAGGAAAATCCCTTCATCTGCAAAAGCTTTTATCTCCTCCGGGTCAGCAAGCATAAATCCGCTCGTCTCATCCTCCTCGGGGCGCACATCCTTCTCATCAAAATCAAGGGTAAATCTGTACACATCAACAAAGTAATTATCTCCCTTTCCGGGATTTTCCCTGTGATATGTAAAACAGTATCCGCCCTCTGCATCTTTTACATCTATACCGGTTTCCTCAAGCACCTCCCGTTTTACCGCATCAGCCGAATCTTCTCCGGCCATTACTCCACCGCCGGATACTTCCCACCAGCCCGGAGCCCATGACTTATCTGCGGCTCTTTTGGTAATAAGATACTTGCCCTTCGTATTGCGCACCACACCCAGTACCGTAAGATGATATTCATCATCCTTAAGTATCCAGTCATTTCTCTTCATTGTCCTGCCTGTACGGCATTTGTTTTTATCGTAAATATCCCAAAGTTCCTGTTCTTTATTCATGTTTCACCTGTTTTCCAAAAATGTGTATTCTCTTTGCCCGTCCTCATCATCGGGATAGGCCTCAGTGTATTCCTCTATTGCCGTCTTTGCGCTTTCCCATTCTGCCATGTATTCATAGCAGATTACCTTTGCAAACATAAATCTGGCTTTGACCTCATCATCGGTTTCTTCAGCTAAGAGTCCCTCCTCTATAAGGGAGAGTGCGGTCTCGTAATCGCCCGTTTCCATATATATGTCCGCCATATATAAAAGAGCCGGAATATCTCCGTCTTCGATTGCTTCCTCCAATATGCCGGTAGCCTCATCGGTATTGCCGATTTTATAGTACGCTTCTCCGATATTTCTCCGGGCCGCCGCTCCTTTGCCGCCGTTTTCTATTATCATATTATAATATGTAAGAGCATTTGTCTCATCTCCTGCATTTTCCAGATTTACTGCAATCTGCATCAGCATATCGGTATCTTTACCGTTTAACGAAGCGGCCGATTCGTAGTCTTTTAAGGCTCCTTCAAAATCACCTTCTTCAAGATATACCGTGCCCCTTAAATAATAAGCTCTCCAGTCTTTTTTCTTAAGTTCGATAATACCGTCATATGTGTTTAGAGCATCTATTACATCCCCGTTTTTGTACTGACAAAGGGCCTTGTAATAACATATATCAAGCTCTGTTTTTGTAAAAAAACCGTAGGTCTGCCCGAGGCTTAAATCAAACATTTCCACAGCGAGTTCATACTCTCCCGCTTCAAGAAGAGCTATCCCCTGCTCGCGGTATTCTTCTTCCTTTTTGGCGCTGCTCCCCGGCAGGGTGCAGCCTGCCAGCATGCTTAAGGATACGGCAAGCATGATTAATGTAACTATCCGTTTTTTCATTCTTCCCTCTTATAAGTAAAATCATTTCTGCCTGATGGCACTACATTAGTATAGTTTAAAAGACTTGAAGTGGCAAGTTATTTAACTTATACTTAAAGTCAAAAAGGAGGTATTTCCATGAACAGTGAAATAAGAGACATTTCCCTTGCCGAAAGCGGTGAGCATAAAATAAACTGGGTAAAAAAGAACTGCCCTCTTCTCCGTTCCCTCGAAGAAGACTTCCAAAAAGAGCAGCCGTTTACGGGGCTCAAAATAGCTCTCTCCGTACACCTTGAGGCCAAGACAGCCTATCTGTGCAAGGTGCTTGCGGCCGGAGGCGCCGAGATGTATGTTACGGGTTCAAACCCTCTTTCCACTCAGGATGATGTTGCGGCAGCCCTTGCGCGTGCGGGACTTAATGTATTCGCATGGTACGGCTCTACAGATGAAGAATACAACCACCACATAAGAAAGGTTCTCGAAGTCGGACCTCAGATAATAATAGATGACGGCGGTGACCTTGTACATATGCTGCACACCGAAATGCCGGAGCTTGTTGGTAGCGTTATCGGCGGCTGCGAAGAAACCACAACAGGTGTTATAAGACTCAAAGCCATGGACAGCCGTGGCGAGCTCAAATTCCCAATGGTGCTGGTAAA
>CAJOOU010000202.1 GCA_905236735.1 uncultured Eubacterium sp.
CGCCGTTTTGCCCTTTTGGGGAGTAAAACCTACCATCTTTAAGAGATTTGCCCTGACCTTTGCCGGGATATCATCCATCCCATCCTGCTGAAGAGTCTCAAAACCGATAAGATTCTCGAGTATGGTCACGGCAGGATCCGACGGATTAAAATTGGTCCATTCATCCGTATAAAGCGGTATATCGGAGAGAGCCCTTAAATATCGTTCCTCATATGTTTTTCCTTCGTTTTCAATATATGTCAGCATACCCTGTCACCTTTATATTATATGCACAAAGTGTTTTCCGCTTCTGGGTACCATAAACGGAGTTACCTTAAAATCACCAAGGTCATATTCATGATATCCTTCGGCATCCGTATATGAAGCTATCATAACCGACCTTTTTACCACAGCCCGGCTCTTTAGAACTCCGAGCCTCATAAGTATCTGGGGCTTTTGCGGCATGGTTCCTATCCTCCAGCCGCCGCCTTTACCCTCGGTCAAAGGATCCAAATATTCCCTCAAACATTCCTCGAGAAGGCTTTGTATCTCAAAGCTGTCGTCAACAGAGACCACATCCACCCATACACTGACCGATACATCCACAAAGACCGGCTCTGTCAGATGGATATGCTCCTCCGCAAGAGTAAGCTCACAGCGACAGGTAAGATCTTTTTTGAGTCCTCCCACTATCCTGTGAAAAGCATAAGAGCCTTCGGCATAATCCTTCATAAGCAGAAGAAAAGAAATATCTGCAGGATCTTCCCTGCCGTCTATCGTGCATCCGCTTACCACTGAAACCTGGTCTATCGTATCCGAGTACGAAAGAATGGCTCTTTTAAAATCTTCCGCAGATACCAGACGCCCTCTTGACGAAAGGATTCCCGCTCCTCTTTCAAGCGCATTGTCAAGAGATTCTATATTACTTCCGCCGTACGCTTTGACCGGATTTTCTATTGAGCCTATATAGTTTAGGCCACCGAGTGACTCTGTTATAAGACCTGCTCCTACATTGCCCTCTTCTCCGCTGCAACGTCTTATGCAAAATCTTATCGCGGTATCGTCCGTTACTCTCGGCAGCTTTGTTTTTACGCCGTCCCCGAAAATAAGCTCATTATTAAGCCGGTCTATCACATATACTCTCGGATCTTTTGCTGTTTCAAAGCGTTCCGTTTCCGACCATTTGACAAAAAATGCCGTGATAAATCCTCTGTCATTTTCTTCGAGAATGTATCTTTCGGGGTCTGCCTGCGCCATTTCCCGCATGGTTTCGGAAGAAAACTCTCCCATTTCATTAACCCATACATCGGCATCTAAAATATTGGTGCTCCCGATAGGGAATCTCATATTCGGCATAACATCGTCTATATAAAGCGGCACCTCGGTCATTGTCTCTATGTTAGATACAGCCACCGCATTTAAGATGATATTTTCCACCTTTGGAAGCAGGGATATATTTTCGCCCTCTTTTTCCTTTTTTATCCTTTTTACCCTGATCCAAAAACACTTTGTGCCTTCAAGCTCCGTCATCTTCATATCGGACGGCGGCATAAACATCACAACTCCGGACCTTGAGAAATCTCTTGTATAATCCAGGACTTTCATCTTTCGCCATCCCTCATGGCCGAAGTATTCAAAATAACACTTAAGCCCGGTAAACATCAGTCCGTCTTCGAGCTGGAAAAGGATGGATACAGGTCCGTTTTCAATCTTTTTTGATAAGCCTATATAAAGCGCATCTTCCTCGTACTCAGGCTTGCTGAATATAAGGTATCCCTTTGGATTTTTAAGCTTTGTAGTAATGTCGGTTGATGTCGTTCCGCTGTATATAACAGCCTTAGATGCATCCATATATTCATCTTCGTAGCTGTAGCTTACAAAGAGGTCATTTATAACGGGATAATGATGCACCGCCGGTCTCACATAGCAGTTGTCCGCCTTTAAGAGGCAAAGCCTTATCATTCTGCCTTCGTAAGAGCCGCTCTCTACGCTCTCCCAGTCATCCGGGCACTCGAACTCGAGGGATATATGTCTTGCCACATCCTGCATAAACATAAGTCTCGGGTCTTCGCTTAAGCCCAGCTTTTTCCATCCGGTGCCGTTAAAGTATTCGACCACGACTTCCTGGGCAAATACATCGGAAAATACTTCTTTTCTTGTATCTTTTGAGCGTCTCTTTATTATCTTAAGGCTCTCGTCGAGCTCCTCTTTGGTAAGCGAAACTCTGTTTTCTTCAACAGAAAGGTCAAAATCAAGCCTGATCTTTGCTCCCGCCTTGGTAAAATATCTGTCGCACCCTATAAAGCATTCCGCATACAAGGACAAGGTATCCGTGAAAGGCAAAAATCTTTCGCACTCAAAATCCGTTACTCCCGAATTAACCGCATCGGGTCTTACCTTATCTCCCTTTGACGAGAAGCTTATCCTTCTTACCTTCTTTGCCGCAAGAGGAGGATTTTTCGCCATAAGCACAAGGTCTTTAAAAGGCTCCTCGCTGTCTTTGCTTATAACAAAGGTCTCTCCGTCATCTTTAAGTCTAACATGCTCAAAAGCTTTTAGTCCGCTTTTTTCCGCATTATATAAAAACTCATACTTGCCTTCCGCTATATCGGAAATAAGACTTTTGTTATCCTCTATTTTTACATATATCTCATTTTTCCCGGTATCAAATATCGTATCATGAGTAAAGACAGCCGCATTATTTTCCATTCCCTCGGAACGTCCAAAAAGAGAAAAAGGCTTTATCTCATCTATTGAGATTTCAAAAACGGTAGGCATCTCATATTCTTCATCACCCTCTTCGCCAACCTCTCTAACAGCTTCTCCGGGGATAAGAGGCCTCTCAAAATGTCCCAAAACAGGCACCACCGTGCCTTCTTCTCCGTCAGTCATAAACACCGTTTGTATGTGGCCTGACGATACATAGATGCTGTGATCTGTCTCAAAAACATAAGGCTCTGCTCCGCTGTCAGCTAAGAGCTTAGTCCCTTTTGGAACAGGCGTGCCGGGTATGGTATCCGATATCATCCTCATCACGACTATCGTACTTGCCGGTTTTGCCGCAAGCAGCGATATGTCAAGCATATTGACAAACTCCGTGTGATATCGATCCAAAATACGGTTTATCCTGTCTATATTTTCTTCCATGCATCCGGCATAAATCCTTGCTATTGCCGTGCCTATATCGGCATTATCAAGATCCAAAGACCAGCCCGTATCATACTGAGTGGCCAGATACTTTATCTGATCAAGTACGGCAGAAGCGTCTCTAGTATCAATTTGTAATTTCTTCGATCTCTTCCGGCTCATAAATCTCTGGCTCTCCTTCCTGCATATTTACAGGTGCTGCATTTAAATAAAACGGGAATACAAGATTATCCCTGGTATTGGTACTGATGATCGTATAGTCTATGTTAAAGAGGATGATCCCGCTCCCCTCTCCGTCTTCCATATTTATTCTGACATCCGTAACTCTCGGTTCCTGCGTCATTATCTGATCCCTTACCGATCGACTTATCATATTGAGCCTGCCTGCATTCAGATCAATAAATGTATATGACATTATATCCGAGCCGAACGTAGGACGAAGCGGCCTCTCGCTCTGCTGAGTCATAAGTATAAGGTAGATTGACTCTTTTATACTTTCCGGTCCTTCCGATGTCATAAATCTTCCGGTCGCCGGATTGATCTGTGGCGGAAATTTCATTCCCCGTCCCAAAAAATTCTTTTCCTGTGGCATATTTATCACCTATCCGATCTTTATGGTTGCTCCGCCTATCTGCGTAAGTCCGCTTCCCGATATTTTTACTCCTGCCTGAGAATTCGCTTCGAACTGCGAACCCGAAAGCGACATCTTGCCGGTAGCGGAAACTACTGTCTTTCCGGTTGTTTCAACGGAAAGATCCTGGCATTTTAAGGTAAGTTTTCCGCTCTCACCGTTTAAAGCAACGGTAATATTATCTCCGACCTTTACGGTCATCTTTCTTGCGGCATTTATCGTAACATCTCCGTTTTCCGTCTTCATCTGTATGGAAGCGTTGCCGTCTTTATCCTTTATTTCTATAAGCTTTTTTTCATTGTCAAGACTTATGCTGTGACCTTTGTCGGCAGTATAGATATTTATCTTATCTTTAGTGCCGTCTCCTCCGCTCTCGTCCGAAACATCCTCGAATTCTATTGCGCTTCCGTGACGCGTCACTATGCGCTTGTGCTGATTGTATTTATCCGAGGACTTGGACAAAAATTTGTCAGATGTCTTTTGAACGCAGCCTATTACATACGGTCTGTCTATTATGCCCTCTTCAAAGACCACAAGCACCTGGTCGCCGACCTCCGGCAGAAAATAATGTCCCCACTCGCTGCCGCCCGAAGGCATTGCCATCCTTGCCCATTTTAGCTCGTTGGCATCCTCGTCTCTGGTATGTACCTGTACGCATATCCTGCCGGGAAAGTTATCATCATAGTTTTTTACCACTTCTCCGACTACCACTCCGAATATTCTGTTGTCTCCGGTATCCGTTTTTAGTACCGTCTTTTCGCTTACCTCTTCAAAGATATCAAATATAGCCATTTATTTCCCTCTTAAAAAAGACTTGAAGACTGCTCCTTTGCCTTGCCCGTAACCTTGGTCGAAAACTCGCCTCTAAGTGACATGGTATGTCTGACCTTCTGTACATAAAAATCATTTGAGATCGCGGTACCTATATTGTTTATTTTGATAAATCTTCCCGGCAAAATATCCGGCAGACCTATTATCTCAAGCTCCAAAGTCCCGTATCTGTACATCATGTCCTCCATCAGATACTTTACCCTGTAATCTGCATCCGTGGCATCGGAGATCGTAGGGTCGACATACACAAACTTAGAGCCCGATATCAGAGACTTTGCTCTGCTTCCCTGTGACAGCTTGCCCGAGTTTTTGGAGTTGCTGGTAATAGCTTTTGCCTTACCCACGTCAAGTCCTCTTACCTCTATGCTTTCCGTAAGCCCGGTCACATCATACTCGACAGAGAGCCGTTTTATATTGGCATTATTATCTATCGTTATCTGTTTTTCGGTATCGCTTTTTGCCTTTCTGAAATACACTCTTCCGCCAAGCACAAAAAACTCGTAATTAAATTTCTTGGCTGCCCTTACCACAAATTCATAATCGCTTTCTCCGGCGAGCTCTATCATCTTATCCGTTTCCGGTTTGGTCCCGGCGCTTATCGGTGAAGCATCGGGAGTATCCTTTATCTCGTATGAGATAATGACCTCATCATTTTCGAGGGTTTTATATATACCGTTTTCAAAGATTTCCTTTACGGCCGCGGAATAAGAGTCTGCCTTTAGCATTTTGTGATACCGGCTGGCCATCATAACAGCCTTTACATCCATGGCGCTGACCTGAATATTGGGCGCATCTCCTTCTTCTATCAGGAAGTTGACCCTTGTTATGACTCCTCTGAAGACCTCGGTCACATCAACATCATATCCCATATATATGATCACGGGCGAACCTATGAGGACAAAATTCTTGACCAGATCAAAATCAAACTGCCCGTCATCATAATCATAACAGTTGTATATCGAAAAAATAGCTTCGGATGCCTCAAATCCGGCGGTAAGCTCTACGGTCACATTGGATATGCCTAAAGCATATTTTCCGCTGCTTATTGAGACCCCGCTTACAAATACATCTATAACGGGATGAGTAAAATTACTGTATTTTCTTTCAAGACTCGAATATGTCACAGCAAACCTCCCTGCAATTTGGCAAGCTCTTTCATAAGCCTTGCCGTCGGATTGTTTTCAATATAAGCCGCATAATATGCATCAAACCAGTAACCTGTCTCTTCACCTTTTCCTACGGCAGGATCTACCAAATACATCACCACACTCACCTCTGCTCTTACAGGATTGCCGTTCATATCAAAGGCCGTGTAATTTGAGTTTACCCTTGAAAGCAGTCCCTCATATTTAAACTCTCCCCATTCAAAACACACAAAACGCGTATTTTCATTTCTCATAATTCCGACAAAACCTTCCACCGCCATCTGTACTGATGTACCCGAACTAAAAAAACCGGTTATCAGGGATTTTGCGGCCGAAGCCACGCTCGAAGACGAAGCCGTCATCATATCCTGCTGAAAGGCTGCCATATTTGACATGGAGTCAAATATAAGCTTAAAGGATAATTCTATATGTCGGTCTACGGCACCGCGGGATATATTGGCACCGGTTTGAGTGTAGTTATTTAGCTGCGCATCTTCATCACCCGCATATGAATTGAGCCTTAAAGAGCTCGGATTAAACTGCACTTCAATGTACTTATTATAATCACTTGTTATATTGATATCGAACGCTTCAAGTACTTTTCCGGCTTTCTCCATTGCCGCCGCTGCAGCGGCAACAGCGCTTGCAAGCGCTTCCTCGTCAATCCCCAGATCGGCGAGACCAATGGATGAACCCGTCTTTAGCTTTTCCATCTGCTCTTTGTTTAAGGTGATGGTTGTGCGGTTTCTTTGATCTTTTATCCATATTTTAGCTTTTGTCACATTGCCCGTAATGGTCGATGAAACATTTGATAACACATCAGTAAAAGCCATACAAACTCCTTTCGGATACTAAAAAAGCGGCGTCTTAAAAGCATAGTCAATAGCATCATTCCAATACTGTTTGTCCGATGCATAAGATGCATTTGTATTATTCTGGATTATTTTAATATCCGCTGTTGCTTTTATGGGATGTCCGTTTTTGTTAAACATATTAAACGCCACATCCACATATAAAAGTTCTCCGTGAAAAAACATATCGTTCCAAACAAATATTACCTGTCTGGTTTCCTTTGTCATAAGGAGCGATACAAGGCCTTCGACCTGCTTTTTTACGGAATAGCCTCCCGATAAATTTTTCACCAGAGATTTGACATTATCTACCGCAGATGAAGCATTAATAGATAAGCTTGAGGCTCCAAAGGCATCGGAAACATTTATATCTTCAAATATAAGCTGCGTTGTCAGATATGTTGCTGTCTTTTTATCTACCGATGTAAACGAGTTCATATTATCGTTTCCCATGGCATTGTATTTTTTGATGGGTCCTCCCACGGAGTTTAAATTGATGGAGGACGGGTTGTACTGTACCTCAATTGGAATAAATCCTTTTTGGAGCAGTGCCAGAGCAAGCTGAGCCTCAGCAATCTTGCCCTCTGTGGCTGAAGCCACAATATCTGCTGCCGTAACCGAGCTGCCCGCTCTTTTAAATATCTTATTTGCGCCTTTGTTTCTTTTTTTCAGCAACGTCCTAAGCCCTGAGGTGTCATCGTTTACCTTCGCACCCGTAGTATCTAAGTTTAAGCCTGTTATCCTCACATATAATGTGGCTTTTGCCGTAAGTTTGTTAAGTCCTAAGGCCGCTGCCTCCATAGCTCCGGCCGCTGCAAAAGCACCCAGATCTTCTCCGATACCTGCCATTTACATACCTCTTCGTCTCTGTTCGTTCTTAAGCTGCCTTTCTATCTTGCCGTATACCCTGTCGGATATTTCATCGATCTGCTGTTTAAGGCTGCTGTTTACTATTCTCTGTATATTCTCGCTGTTTTTTTCAAGTACATCTTCAGTTGTAT
This sequence comes from uncultured Eubacterium sp., assembly GCA_905236735.1. Lineage (GTDB taxonomy): Bacteria > Bacillota > Clostridia > Lachnospirales > Lachnospiraceae > RUG14243. Next base: position 7,586 of record CAJOOU010000202.1, read on the forward strand.
TGTTTATTACCGTTTTTTGAACATTCTCATGATTCTCCACCGTCTGCATCACCTTTCTGCTCGTCTCGGTAACGCGCATAAGCTGATCCTGCATGTTTTCGATAGTCTCTTCATCAAATGTTGTCTCCGTAGCCTTATGCATAAGGTTTACTTTTTCATTCGAGTATATGTGCTCACTCTCCGGAGCATCGTAAATTCTCTCATGCCACCTTTGGGTAACTCTTTTTGTAATATCATATACCGTACGGGCCGGTAAAAAGAGCACCTGCCTTTCGCCGTTTTGGCTTACAACGCTTTCCGTTACATCCGTAAATGCGCTCTCGCGCCTGTATCTCAGCGTTCTTAACGTCTCATCCGTTATTTCATATACGGACTGTTCTCTCTTTGGCGTAATCTCCAAAGCGGCTATATCTTCCGTGCCTTTTGCCGCATCATTATATAAAGCCGCATCTTCCCGGGCTTTTGAGCGCATCTCTTCATTTTCTGCCCTGTTAATATCCAAAAGCAAAAGCCCCATATTATCAGCCCCAATAACTTCAGATTTATAGAATTTCTCGGGGCTTATAAGGTATTCCCTTATAAGGGTGTGTGCATACTGCTGCTGGGGCGACAAAAGCTTTTCCGTTTCCCTGAGCACTTCTTTTGCTCTTTCAGCCGCTTTTTTACTCTCATTATCAAAACGCTGCAAAAAACCTTCGGGATCGGTAAGCGCCTCGTATGTCTCTTTAAATATCTGCTCTGCCGGGAGTCTTTCTCTTTCCGGCTTATTTCTTTCGGCAATCTCCCTTAGGTTTTGCATATAACGCATATTCCTGATGATATTTTGGGAATATGTTCTCTCCACTCTCTCTTTAAGAGTATCGCCTTCATTTATGAGAGTATTGTCCGTAAATGTATCTCCCTCTTCCGTTATGTGGGTGATATCCGCTTTTTCAAATCTATCCTGCGTTATTTGAGTATTTACGGGTCCTTTTGTATCAGAGTAATCAAAGGTATTATTATATGTATCGTTTTGCCTTAACTCATACAGGTTTGTTTCGGTTTTGCTGTTTACATTCTCAAAGCCTAAAGATATATCGGTCCTTTTGCCTTCATTGTAAATGAGATCCGAGTTATTAAATCTTTCCTCATTTATTTCCGTATTTGCGGTTATTTCCGAATATCTTTGCACAAGCTCCGGAGAAAATGCATTTGTGATATAGGTACTGTCCCATATCATATCGGGACTGTTTTTTATATCGGTAAGATAATGCAGCATGCTCAGCTCATTATTCTCATACGCATAAGACTCCTCATCCGAAATAAATCTTTCATGAAGCTGCTGCAGGTAGGCCGTATTTTCTTCGATGCGAAACAGGGTATTTTCCGCCGCGCCGTAATACGCGCTCTCTGTGTTTAGCCATGTATTCTTATTATGATTTATTTTATCATAGACACTTTCGTAAATATTATCTATAAGGTTAATAAGCACGGCCGAGGTGATCCTCTCGTTAATATCATTTACGGATATTTCGGAAAAACTGCTTTCATCCGATTCGTAGATGTTTTCCCTGTGATAGTAAAGCTGAGCTTTCTCTCCCCTTACTTCTTCACGAAGCTTCGATAAAAGTATCTCTCTTGAGACTCTCGACTGCTCACTTATCATATAACTTTCGTTTGTAACGATCTCTCCCCCGGAACCTGCAGAAATAAAATTCTGCATTATCCTGTATATCGCTCCCGTCTGCAGCCTGTTATATACCTCCTCGTGCAGATACAAAGGCGCTGTATCCAAAGCCGGTCTGTCAGCCTTATCTCTTATCTTCTCTGTCTCCGAAATCTCCGATACCAGCTCTTTAAGCTCAGTCAGATTATTCCAATACAGATCTATTTTTTCATGCTGCTCTTTTGTCTCTTTGGTGAGCCTGTATATTTCGCGCATGAACTTTTTTTCGTTTTTTATGCCAAGCTGCTTTAATATGTTTGTTATATATACATTATCCTGATACGAAAGCGAACCGTCCGCCGAAATGATAATACGGTTGATGAGATTGTTTATTATCTTTGTCTTTTGGATCTGGTTGTTCTCAATATCCGTTGAATTAAAAATACCCGTAATGTCACTGCCCGCCACAAAAAGCTCCGGCGGCTTGCTTACAAGATGCAGCATATCGGTATCCGTAAGATACTGACCTATCTGCATATAATTGCCCGTTATCCTCTCACAAAATGCCTCCTGCGAGTCCAGAAAATCCGGGCTTAATACTGTTTTAACGGGTGCTCTTAATTTCAACATATCTCATTACTTCATCAGAAAATCTTCTATACTGCTCTTAATATGATGAACCGCTCTTTTGCTCATCTGTTCTTTCGAAAGTTCGTTTATCGGAGACTTAGCTCTCGAGGCGTCTCCTCCTCCTTCCTTAGCCATACCTTCAAACCTCCATTCGGATGCTTTAGAGCCAAACTCTTCTAAAACCGGCTCGGAGCTTATGCTGCCAAACTCCCTGACGGAGGCTCTGCCTTCCATATCTGCCCTGCTCATTTCCTCCATGGGCGGATTGGCTCTCGAAGATGTCCCTGTTCCATCCTTTGTTTTATCGCTAAACTGCCACTCGGAAGATGCACCTTCCATATCCTGCCTGCTTTTTTCCATGATCTCGCTGTTTTGTCTGCTCGATAAAACACCGTTTCCTGCTTTGGAAAGAGCATCGGTAAATTCAAATTTTCTAGCCTTTTGAGCCATATCCTGCGCGGAAAGCTCTTGTATTTTGTATGTGCTGAGCAGTGAGCCTTGGGAAGAGTCCGCATTTGCCGCAGACCTTACCGATTTGGCATTCCCGGTATAACCTTCACTGTTTTCCGCCGCAAATACATATTCCCTTCTTTGGCTCTCCATAGCCGCTTTTGGCTTTTCTGTGAGTCTTGCCGCTGAAAGAGTGCCGGCTCCGGCCTTCGTGTTTTCATCGAATTCCCACTTAACAGCTTCATTACGAAATGTAGCTTCTCTTACGTTGTTTTGCATCGGAATTTTTCCGTTTTTGGAGTACTTTTGCTTGATATTTCCTTCTCCGCCTTCTGCTCCGCCGGATGTATTAAACTCCCATGGGGTTAAGGACGAGGATGTCGGACTGGTTACTGTAAACATCCTGTTATATCCTATGGTGATAGTCTCTGTAAGCAGACCCGAACGCTCAGCGTCAAGCTGTCCGTATTCTTTTGTCATGACCACGGCTCCGGTAAAAACATAATACCTCGCATAATCTATCCCTAAGTCTCCGCCTGTCGCTCCGCCGTTATTATGTCCCACAAAAAGCATGAGCGGCAGCGCAAGCTCCGTGCCGTTTGAAAGAGGATCGTTAAGTCCGAGCATCACATCATTTGTAATATATCTTTCAACCACTATGGTAAAAGGTTTGGATATGGGTTTTCTCTTTAAATATACAAAATCGTTCTGCCCGCCTTCCTGAATATATTCATATTCATTCTCACGGGTAAATGCGCGCACGGTCTTAAGCGGCACATCAAACAGCCCGTCTACTCTGAGCAGAAAACGAAAATTAGGGATCACACTCCCCTGATCAGTGTAATAATCAGCCATAAAAATCATCCTTTCATATCGAGGATACTCTTTTCACGCTTGTTGTCCGAGGGATTAAGCGAGGCATTTATGGAGCTAATCTCCGAGCACCACCTTCGTCTGGTATTGTGATCCATAGAAAGCACTTCATGCTCGCTCCAGTGGAAATAATACGAGATAAATGCCATCTCCTTAAACAGTTCATCCTGTGGATAAAGCCTTATCCCTCTCTTGTAAAATTTATCGGCACATCATGTTCCTGTCCGCAAGTTGGGCATACAAAATGCATTGTCGGAGGCTCGATATCGTTGATCCTCTGATACATATCCTGTAAAAATGCAAGATCCGCCGTAAAAAGCTTTTCTATTATAGCAGGAGCTATCATGGTCACTCCTTCTATCTCCGTAATAACTTCGGACAAAAGCACTATGGTAAGATAAGCCGGATTGGATAATACTCTCGGATCTCTTTGTGCCCTCATCTCATCACCTGCCGTTGCAAGCCTCATTTTTCCGTTTCTGTGGATCTGACCGTTTGTATCAAGATATCCTTTTGGAAGCGTAAATTCAAACTCTGTTTCCATCTTTCTCCTCCATATATTTTATGCAGAGCGTTTATCCCAGTCGGAGGTTTTAACCCCGACCGAGATAAATGATTCTATCAAGCGGGGAAGCCATGCTTCCCCGCAAGATACAATCATTTATTCTGCCCCACTGTTTAGTTAGGTATGATGAGCTCCTCATAAGCAAGCTCTACAGTCTCGATTGCGACATCCGATGTCTTCGCATCAAGCTCAGGTCCCTGATATTTGGCAACCCACGCATTTGTGAGCAGCCATACTCTCGTACCTGTTACTGCAGTAGCGAGCTTTTGCGGAGAGCCACCATTTATATCGATGAGCTCTATCTGCACATCATTTCTCGGTATCTGCCCTCTTGTTTCCGATACACACTCCTGAATCCATGTCTTAAACGCCGAATCAAGGGTATATCCGAACTTTAAGGTGATATTTCCGTGTTTTACAAGACCCGGAATCTTTACCGGTGCCAGAGAGTTTGCATTACCCTGGCGAAACTCAATCACATCTACCGTAGCATCTATGCCCGTAACCTGCGAAAATGCAGCTGTACCTTCTACATTTGCCACGCTGACCAAAAAGTTCATCTTGGTCAAGGGATATGATAAGCCTTTATTATTTTCATAAGGACTAGCAGCCATTTATTTATCTCCTTTCAAAATGAATTTTAGCCTTCTTCTCCTCCGCCTTCTCCGCCGGTCTCTGATGTATGCTGTGTTAAGCGGAAGATGACAAATTCTGCCGGACGACTCGGTGCTATACCGATGTTGCAAATAAGTCTGCCTGAGCGAATATCGTCCGGTGACATTGTGGAAGGTCCGATCTCAACAAAATATGCTTCACCCGGTGTGCCTCCGCTGAGCATTCCCGTTCTCCAAAGTCCGTCCAAAAATGATGTAATGGTAAGGGAAACTCTCTGCCAGAGCGTATTGTCGTTCGGCTCAAATACAACCCAGTTCGTAGAAGCTTTGATGCTCTCCATAACAAAGATGAAAAGTCTGCGGATGTTGACATATTTGAAGGCTGTATTTGAGCTGGCGGTTCTTGCGCCCCAAACCCGGATGCCTTCTCCCGGAATATTTCTTATAAGGTTGATGCCCTCAGGATTAAGGATATCCTGCTCATCCTTGGTGTAATTAACCTTAAGACCTGTACAAAATACCGACTCGTTTGCCGGAGCCTTGTGTACGCCTCTTGCGATATCCGTCCTTGAGTATACACCCATAACAGCACCTGACGGCGGTACGAAATCAGTCTTGTTTGAGCCTCTGTCAAACACCTGGATCCACGGATGATACATTGCCGCATATGTAGAATCAATAACGCTCCTGAAATTGATAAGCTCATCTGTCTTGTACTGCTCTTTCGGCATATCAAGTACGGCGAAGCGGCTCTTTGTATTCTCACAATGTGCAACAAGCGCTACCTCAACCTCCGGTATCGTTACGCCCGGAACAGCTATGATATTTACGAGGTTGTTCTCCAAAAAGCTCTGGATACCTGTTCTCTCGCCCGGTCCGTTATCAATACCGATAAATGTTCCGGCATTAACCGAAGACATATTACCGTCCGAACCTCCGTCAAGAGCAAATGTACCCTCTGTGTTTCCTTTTCCGAGGATCTGCTCTACAGGGTTTGAGATCTCGATCGTGGGAGTTTCTCCCTTTTCTCCTTTAACCTTGGCATCCTTTACGGCACCTACGGAAACTTTAATTATATTTGAATTTGCAAGCCTTGCCTCAATATATGCCGGTGATGATGAGTTGAGAGTAACATCGAAATAGTTCTCTATATCATCGTTAAATCTCACCTGAATATCAAAGGTGACGAGTCTTACTACCTTTTTCGGGATAACCTCTTTATCCACCGGATCGCCTTTGAACTTGGTCTCAAAGGTAACCTGATCATCGTAGATCATTGAAATGCGGTTGTATGCTCCACCGAACTCTACGATATCACCTTCTCTGAATCCCTCTGCAGACTTAACCTTGTATGTGCTCTCTCCGGTCTTTTCAACAAGTTGCATCTTTCTTTTGATAACGCTCGAAAGAGATATCTGGATGCGGTTGCCCCATTTGCCTTCGTTAGCTGCGCTTACCTCTAAGATGCCCATCTTTTTGGATGCACACTCTGCGTCTGCCGGAGCTACTCTCGATACAAAGCATCTTGTGCCGCCGTTTACAAAAAACTGCTCAACGGAATTTGCAAGATATCTGTACTCGCCATGTGTGTATTCACTTAAAAATCCACCGAAGAATTTCTGGAAATTCTTGAAGTTTGTAACAAGAAGAGGCGCACCCTTTGTAGGTCCTTTTTCTGCAAATCCTATAAAACCTGCCGTACTTGTGCCTACTCCTTCTACACTTCTCGGGGAGTTATCATATTCCTCGACATATACGCCGGGACTAAAGTATTCAGCCATAAATAAGATTTCTCCTTTCAATTATTAGGATATGCCGTTATCCGGCATTTACTGTAACCTGACCGGGATTTACTATGGAAATATTGCCGCCGTAAGCGCACATACACGATGACCCAAGTGTAAGAGCAGGCTGTCCTCCGATAAGCACCTTGGTCTGCGAGGGTATCCATGAGCCCACAATCATAGGTATGCAGGGCTGCGGTGTCAGTACTCCCATTGCAGCCGCTGTGGCTGCTGCTACCGCAGGATTTGCAAGTGATGTGCAAAGTCCACAGGGTGGGACATTGACCATAGGTGCCGCATCTGCGATCGTGCAAACCGGTTTGCCCCCAAAAAGAGTGGTCACATTATTTGTTGCGTTTAATATTGAGGGCGTGGTGCCGAATGAGCACATCGCCGTAGCGCTTGTAACAACTGCCTGAGCCATAATATCTCCTTTAGTCAAGTTTTTCTCCATCAAGCTGATGGAAATCGATTTTTTTGTATCTGGTCTCTCCGTTTACAACGTATTTGACCAGATAGTTAAGATTATCCCCATCATCACGCACACAGAGCATGTACGAGCCATCCTGCTCCACATGTCCGAAAATAACCGGACAAACAGGAGCGTTCGGGGAAAATTCACCTTCGATCGGTTTTTTTAGTTTTACCTTTTTACCGTTCATCTCTTCGCCTACGACAATGTCTATGAAGGTGCCTGTTTCTTTTTGAACTATCCCGTAATAAAATCTGGTAAGATTCACCCTTCTGTTCGGCGAAAATACCGTGATCACATTTTTCCTCGCATCATATTCCATGATGCCGGTAACGGGTCTGCCCGGATGGAGGGCCTCTACTGCTTCAAGTCCCGAAAGGCGGCCTGTCAGTGTAAGCAGTATGTCTTTGTGCCTATGGTTCTCTGACGGTATCAGGAACACATCTATAGCAGGTAATCTTTCATCAAGGTTTTCATAGTTCACTTCAACTTCCTGCGGAACATATCCGTATACGTCAACCCGCATGGGACTGTTTTCCCTGCCGATATTTATGAAGATATAACAGCCTTCTCCGCGTTCATGTGAGACTATCGGGGTATCACCTCTTAAAAACCTGATGTTTCTTTCATCCACAGGTGCGCCTGTCGGAGCATCTATCAGGCGGATCATAAGATCAAGCCTGCTGCGGATCTTTCCATCGTCCACTTACACTTATTCACCCCTTTCTTCGCCTGTAACATGCAAACCAAATTCCGCATCGACAACGCGTGGCGTGTCGATAACGATCTCGCTGGATACATATACCGGTGCCGCTTTGTAAAACAAAGATATCTGGTAGGGCTTATTTATAGCGCTCCAGACCCTTACCTTTTCCTCCAGGCTTATCTTAGCCTGGGACAGCACAATGGGCGGCTCTTGGGTATCCAGCCAATTTTGCAGCTGATTGGGCAGTACGGAAGAATTATCCGATACTACCTGGGCGCATTTGCCTATGATCTTCTGGAAGTCCTGATCTTTGAGACCGGCCTGTCCGCCCGAATTGATAAAAACCATATAATATAAGCTGTACGGTTTGGGCGGAGGCGTAAGCTGAAGCTTGCCGCGTCTTACGGTTGGCGGCGGAGCTATGGTGTCTTCCTCTTTGATATCGTAAAGGTAAAGCCCCAAGATATAGTCAACGTCCTGCGACGCGGGGGATGATACCTCGATATTGTTAGGAGACGGTATAGGCTCCGGGCACATTCTGTCCCTAAGAACATTCAGTATGTAATTGCTTACATCGGAAATAATAGTATAATCTGCCAAGACAACTCTCTCCCTCTAAGACCGGTTTGTAAAAAACATATAACAGATCAAGTCTCGGTCTTTAAACTCTCCCTCAGCTACTGTCTAAAAGATAGCAAAAACCGCGCAACAAAAGTGCAACTTGCATATCAGGTTATATTAGCAAATGCAATCAGGTCCTTCAGCTCTTCAAGAGTAAGATTATTTGCAATTGCCAAAAGTAACCCTGAAAACAGTTCTTCTTTTTCCTGTTTCTCCGTGGCAGCTTTTATCTTTGCATACTCTACTGCAATATAAGGCATTATCTTTTTTTTCTTTATCGCCCTTTTCAGAAATCCTATTACATCCCGATACGTTATTTTTTTTATTCCTCCCGCATATCCCTCAATTCCTGTACGTTCAGCAAACGCATCCATAAATTTCCCTACTGACACATTTTCAACCATCTCCACGACCTCTTCCATGTCACTGCCGCTAAGCACAGATGGTACATTCAACTTTTGAACAGATTCAGTTTGAGCCTGCTTTGACGCCTCAAGCTGCGGCATAGGAATATTGTTATCATCCAAAAACTTTTTAAATCCGTCGACATTATTAAAAGGAGACTTTCCCATATCGGAAAAGCCAAGCATTTGTGCTCCTCCGAATCCGGCGGAATTAGCTATGATCTTTCTGACAAGTTCTGCTCCCTTAAGATCCTGCAGTTCCTTTTCAAATCCGGAAATGATTTCTTTTTGCTTTTTCCACACTTCAGGTAAAAGCTGCCCGGCTATCTTTATTTTCTCGCCTTCATCAGCTCCGGGATAATATACAATCATAAATGTGGATTCTGCCAATTGCTTAAGCCTTGAATCCCTGAGCGCATCTCCTGCATCATCACTCCAGAAAGATACCGCCTTCATTTTTTCATATGTCATACGCTCACCGAGCAGTGCGTCAAGAGCGCTGTCTTCGTTTTTCATAAATCCGCTTATATATTCCTGTTCGGTGGCTGTGCCAAAGGCAGCAATCCTTTCTTCGTTGCGGGCGCTTTGAGCCTCTGCAAGAGTCTCTCCCATAAGCCCGTATAAAGAATGTGCCTTATCTATTTCCGCGCCCTTTGCAAAAATCCTTAAAACCTTTTTCTTAAAAGCATCCTCAATTTCCTTTTTAAAGTCCGGATTATCTTTACTCATCTCAGTAACAAGAGGAAACGCCATAAGAGTCGGCAAAAACTCATTTGTCACATTTTTTACAAGAGTCGGATTGGCTTTTTCCTCATCGCTCTTTTCATTAAAGCTTTCGTTTATTCTGGCAACATATCTTCTCGCATCAGTACTATAGTCTTTCTGTAAGTTCTTTGCCAAAGTATACGGTGAATCAACTCTCTGCGAATGATGTCTGTGCGTCATTATAATACTCGAAGAATCCTCATCCTTAATATCCACTCCCGCAGTCTTTGCGATATCAACTGCAAAGCTGGTGCAGTTATACCCTATGATGGAATATGTACGCATAGAGCCTACGATACCTCTTATCTTGGCAGCCGCCCTAAGATAATTCGAATGACTTATGGTTGTTTCCTTTGCTATGGAGGCAGAGCCCGCTTTGTCCGGATTCTGAACAAGTCCCGTAACTGCTCCGGCAATTCCGGATTTGGCAACAGGTACAAATCCAAAACTGTATTCTGATAGGTTTCGTCCTTTCTTTTTAGCTATCATCTTTACTCCGGCATGACCTGTGCCCTCATCGTGGACATCCTGTCTTAGCACTCCGAGAAAGCTAACCATATTAGGGTCTTCCTGGGGATTATATTTCATCCCCGCTTCCGCTGCTTCGGACTTGCCTATGGCCTCTATCTGCTTATATTCAGGCAGGGTCTTTGCAAATTTCATAAAAATCTCTTCCTCGGAAGGTTTTTTGAAAAAAAGTCCCTTTATCTTAGCCCACATGCCCTTTGTTTCTTTTGCATTAAACTGTTCAAACTCCTGGCTGTATCTTGCGGGCGGATGATCTACCGCCAGACGCACGGCAAAAGAATCCGGCACATCTTCGGTAACTTCTATATCAGATTTGAATGACTGGCCGGCATCATAGTATTTATCCTTGTTTTCCATGTCTTGAATATCACCGCTTATACCCTGGGCAACAGCCATTCTGGAAGCATCTCCGGCTCTTTCGCTTTCAAAATCATTCTCTTTTGCAAGTTCTATCTGCTCATCAACCCTTGATACAAAATCTTCGTAGAGTTCGTTTTGAGTGTTTCTTTCTTTTTCCTCAAAATTTTCTTCAGGGTTATCATAATCTTCATCTTCATCCTCATCCATCTCATTTTGAGGCGCGTCTTTCTTGGCTTCATCTTCTCTTTTGGGTATTATTATTTTAAGTGAAAAAGGATCAAAATAAGATTTGTCCGTCTTTTCTCCGTCTTTATCAAGAGCTAAGATAGAGTCATTTTTCTCTTCCGCCTGCCTTGCTCCGAATCTTCCGGTTTTTGTGTGTTTGCTTTTGATATACCTAAAGAAACTGAATTTTTTGGCTTCGGATTTATTTTTGGCTATATAATCCGTTCTATCTCCATCATCTCTTCTTGCCTCAAGGATCTCTCTAAGAGTATCAATGTACTCAAGGTTTTCACTTTTTGTTTTAGCCATCAGGGAATCTTCAATTTTACCCATAACATACCTCCCTTATCAAAGCACCAGATACGAATACTCCCCAAACTCTGCTGCCGATACCAGCTTGCCGCTCTTTTCCTGATGATATTTGACTGCCTGCACCAGATGGGCATTAGAAAGCGGCGAGTTCTCCTTTGCAGCTATAAAAGCGGCGCTGTATAATATCTCCTTTATATCACTGCCCGAAAAATCAAATTTTTCCGCAAAAAACTTAAGGTCAAGGTCACTTTCTTTCGGCATCTTATCCGGCAGAATATTTTCATAAAGTTCAAGCCTTCTTTTCGCATCCGGCCTTTCAAGATATACCGCATAATTAATCCTTCTGATAAATGCATCATCAAAATTGTTATAACGGTTTGTCGCCAAAAATGTAACTCCGTCAAACTGTTCTATTCTTTGCAAAAGAAAGGCTACTTCCGTATTTGCATGCTTGTCATTCGAGCTTGAAACCTCCGTCCTTTTGGCAAAAAGAGCATCTGCTTCATCAAAAAAAAGGATCACATTGCCGCCCGATGCGGCATCAAATATCCGTCCGATGTTTTTCTCCGTCTCGCCTATGTATTTATCAACGAGACGGCTTAGATCCACCCTGTATAACGCCATTCCGATCTCTCGCGCCATGACCTGCGCCGCCATGGTCTTGCCCGTGCCGGGAGGTCCGTATAGCAGCATGCTCACGCCTCTGCCGTAAGGTATTTTTTCTTCAAAGCCCCACTCACTGTCAACTATGCTCCTGTTCTTTATGCGGCTTACGAGAGTATCCATTATTTTTCTCTGTTTATCGTCTACCACAAGGTCATCCCTTGTAAACTTAAGAGGTATGCGCTCGCAAAGCTCATCAAGCTCTCCCGTGGTATGTGAAAGCACGGCCAGAGTAATATCTTCCGCGGTTATGGCCGTCCTTCTTTCGGAGGCAGCCAAAGAAAGTGCCTCGTTTACGCAAAGCCTTATCTCTCCCGGGGTTAAGCGGTATTTGGACGCAAGCTCTGCCGGCGATATATCTCCCGAAATATCACATTTCTCAAAAGCCTTCTCCCAAAGTATAAGCCTCTCCGATATCTCCGGTATGCCGAGGGATACCTTAAAAATATCGCAGGAGAGCCTCTCCTCCTTAAGAGAAATATCTTCTCCCGTGATTATATACATCCTGTCAGCTTCCGAAAAGCATATATTTATCGCTGACTCAAGGGCAGCGACTTCAAGATCACGCGTATCTTTAAGAACAAATCCCATTCCAAGCAGTCTGCACCTTATAAGTGCCTCATTAAGCAGACTAAAAGCGTTCTCTTTGCCTGAGGCCATAAGACTTCTTAAACTCAAGAAAAGTACGGGAAAGCCCTTTCTAAACGCATTTAAAGTAAAATCCTGCGCCATGCCACCTTCTTTTTCCTTTATCTGGATAAGCTCTTTTTCCGCATCCTTTGCATACAGATAATTTTTCAGTCCGATAAGTTCTTTTTTATAGACAAATACATCATCCTCTCCCCTGCCTTCATGCTGCTCGCATATGTTTTCAAGAGATTTGGGCAGTACATAGTCTCCCTTTATTACCGACAAAAGCTGACTGCTTGCGGTAAATGAAGCACCTATGCGGCTTGTATAATGCCTCGGAGGCTCTATATTAAAGAGGCCGCAGTTGGAGAGGTTGTTAAGCTGCCTTCTCATATCGAAAAGTTCTTCCTCGGCGGCTATCTGAGAGTAAAGGCTTTCCGCAAGGTCAAAGGTAGGGCCGGCAAGTCTCTCATCATCTGCAAGCTCGTCAAATATCTTCAGATATTTATTGTCCATCTCAGGAGCTATGGCAAGCAGAAGACAGAAAAACCCAAAACCTCTAAGACCGTACTCCCACGCAATATTTGTAATGGATATGCCATACTCCAAAGGCAGCTCTTCTCCCTGTGAGAGCATTGTCCGGTTGGAAAGAATCTGCTCTCCTTCTCTAAGCTGCTGCCTTATATGCTTCTCGTCATCATCCGACCTATATGCCTCCAGAAACATATCCATCCAGCAGATATAACAAACAGTCTCCTCCATGCCGTTTGCATAAGGCACCTGCCTTTTTTCTTCATCCACAAACTCCCTGAAATCAAGCATTTTCTCCCCCTTATCTTGACAAAAGCTCTTCCATCGCCTTTGCAATCTTTTCTATTTCCGCATCCATACCGTTTGTTACAAGTATCGCCATATCAGTGCCTTTAATGTACTGCGCGCTGACGCCGAGATAAAGCTTTGCATCATCTTCGGTGATATAGGTATATTTATCGGCACTACTGCCTCTTATATATTTGTCCGTCTGTTCTACGGCCGCACTCGAAAGATAACCCTCTTTACCGTTATTTTTTTCCACCGTAAGCTCGCCTATAGTAAAGGTATAGCTTGCGCTGCCGCCGTTTATACCGCTCATCGTGGTCATATCGGCGCTGTTTTCCTGTACATATCTAAAGCCCGTAAGCCTTCTGTTCTTATCTACCGAGCCTAAGGATACATATTCTCTCGACAAGTCGCCCAAATACTGGCGATAAACAAGGCTGTTGCCGTTC
>CAJOOU010000203.1 GCA_905236735.1 uncultured Eubacterium sp.
GCAGGTGAATTTCAGCCCTGAGCATCTTGAAAAATATCATGGCTGTCCATATATTGTGGGAACGGATGTATTCCCTCTTGATGATGTACCGGATGATGAAGAGCTAAGAAAAAACTATACTTATATGTATAATATGTTCTATGATGCGGCAAAGCGGTTTGATGAAATAAACGAGAAAGAGGGCATAGAATTATATCTGCCTGTGCTTGAAGAGCTTGGAGGCTTTACCTTTGACCGAGCATCGGATTTAAAAGAGCAGCTTTGGACAAAGACAAGGCAGATAGCGGAGCTTTTTAAAGGCGAGAGGGGAGAATATATCTCTTATCTGCCGGATCTTATAGGAGGAGCGGGGGAAAGAGTTCTTAGGAAAAGAAGTTATTATGATAATGTGTTAAGACTGCCGTTTGAAAATATTACCCTGCCGGTGCCACAGGACTTTGATGCAGTTCTGAGGCTCAGATTCGGAGATAATTATATGATGCCGCAAAGAGGCGGCGCAGCGCATGATTATCCGATGTATAAAAAACAGGACGAGTGGATAATGGCGCAAAGAAGGGCGCAGGGCATTGGCGAGGAAGTAAAAATTAAAGCTTCGCCGCAGATTTACAATCCCGCTTTTTTGCTGGATGAGCCGAAGGCGGATGACGAAAATGATTTGGCATACTACAGGGAGATGGTACTGTCCGATGAAGTGTTAAATGCCAAAAGGCTGGTTTTGCAGTCTGAGAATATGAAACAGGCATTTATAAATATTCTCACAAAAGAAACGGATGTGCCGGCTAAGGAGTGGAGTGCAAAGATAGAAGTCAAACCCGGACCTTACGGGGAAAAGAGGCAGGAAAGTAGCGAAAAAAAAATAATTGCATATGAGATCATGCCCGGCTCATTTTTGGCCTACGAAAAGGAGATTATAGCAAAAATAAGGAATACTCTGAAGATATTTGAAGAAAATAAGGATGATATTGTTCTGCGGTGGGTAATCCACCCCGGGCAGGAAGAACTGAGGGCATATATAGACGAGACGGTTTTTGCGGAGTATGAAAAAATATTGAAAGAGTGCGAAAAAAAGGACTGGATAATTATAGATAAAGATACGGATGGTGAAAAACTCGCAAAGGAATGCGACGCTTTTTACGGAGATATGTGTGACGAAATCTATATGTTTAAACTGTACAAAAAACCTATTATGATTCAGGACTGCAGGATTTAGTTTTTGGGGGATGCATATGATTAAAGAAGAATGCTTTACAAAAAGCGGATTTATTACATACAGACACGAGGCAGTGGGACTTGAGGAAGGCGATGTGGAAGAAATAGCTGCCCTTGATGACATTACCCTTGATGACCTGGCAGGGAAAAATTCAGGCAGGATAGCTGTGGTAATGGTTTCGGAGGAAAGCGAGAACTGTCTCGGGGAGTTTAACGGATACAGATGGCTGTGGAAGTATGCGGTTTTAAAAGAGGCGGAGGTATTGCCGGAAGAGGCAAAGGCTGTTGTGTATTTTCTTGATGAGCAGCTATACGCAGCCAATGAGGAAAAGATAAAAGAAAATGCTTATATCCTGGGAAAATACTCTGCGGTACTTAGGGAAAAGGGGCTATTCGACGGATTTTTTATGATGCTTTTGGATGAGGCAAAACAGACCGGACTTGAAAATACCTTTATTAAAACGGCTGAAAGCATGATATCGCAAGGTGATGAGTTTTGTGCAGCAGATGAGGACGGCCCTGTTATTACCCTTGGAGGTGAGGGACTTTGCGGCAGCGTGCTTGATACTTTTGCCATAAGCCTGGCAGCTGAACTTAGAAAACTGGGGAGAGCAGCTGTATGCATGGATGTGGGGGAAGGTATCGGAAACGGAGAGATGCCCTACACAAGAGCTCTGAGGTGGAGGCTGATTGCCGCAGCCCGTCCAAGGGCAGTGGTCGGGTTCCAGACTGATTGCTTTGCCGAGAATTTTGGTGACGGACTATTGGTTGGAAATCTTTTCAAAGGTATAAAATTCCAGTTTGTGTTTGACCATCCTCTTTATATATGTTTTTACCTGATGCAGCCTATAGAAAATTTCTATGCTCTTTGTCTGGACAGGGATTATGCAAAATATATTAATGATTATATAGATAATACAAAAGAGGCGTTTTTTCTGCCGCCTGCGGGCGAAGAAGGAAATCTTACAAAGAGCGGCAAAAAGGCAGAGGAAAAGTATTCTCTCAGTTTCATAGGGAAGTACTATGATTACAGAGACCGGCTGGCAGAGATACAGTCCTATCCGGAAGAAAGAAGGATGAGAGCACAGAATCTCTATGAACTGATGATGGCAAATCCCGATATGCCCATTGAGGAGGCTTTTAGGATAGTCCTTGATAAATACGAAGGTAAATCACCGGAAGATTTCTCGCATAACGAGTATGTGGCAGCGCTACATACGATAAGAGATGTCGGAACTGCGGTAAAGTTCAGTTATAGGGAAAAGGTAATAAAAACAATACTTGATGCCGGCATAGAACTTCATGTTTTTTCCGAGCAGTGGAAGGACTCGCCTTTTGGCGGCCTAAAAAATCTGATAGTTCATCCGGAGGTAGAGTATACGGACAGTCTTGATATAATGGCGCAAAGTAAGATTTCTTTAAATGTTATGTCATGGCATAAGGCCGGTATGACGGAGAGAATAGCAAATGCCATGCTAAATAAATCGGTGTGTCTGACGGATAAGACAAGATATCTTGAGGATGAATTTAAAGACGGAGAAGATATTGTTTTTTTCGATATAAAAGAAACGGAAAAACTTCCGGGTATAATAAAAGGGCTACTGGCAGACGAGGAAAAAAGAGAAAAAATAAAGGAGGCGGCATATAAAAAAGCAAAGTCCGGTCATACATGGGAGGCAAGGGCTAAGGCCTTTGATAAAAAATGTGCGGAATTGAATTAAGCAAGCGGATTTGCTATGATATAAGTAACTTGAGAAATAACGAACGCCCGGTAAAGAGTATGCCATTTAAATTAAACTATCTTAATGGGGGATAAGAGTATGAACTTTAAAATAACAGCGTCAATGATGTGTGCAGACTTCGGACATCTTGAGGATGAGGTAAGAGCACTTGAAAAAGCAGGGATTGACGGTTTTCATATTGATATTATGGACGGACGGTATGTGCCTAATTTTGCGATGTCTCTTAACGATTTGAGATATATAGCAGGGGCGACAAAGCTACCGCTTGATGTGCACCTTATGATAGAGCATCCGAGAACACATATTGATTTGTTTTTAAATACACTTCGTCCGGGAGATACAGTATATATACATCCGGAGGCAGAATATCACCCTTCAACAACATTATCCAAGATAATAGATGCAGGCATGGTGCCCGGAATCGCCATTAATCCGGGTACATCAGTGGAGACGGTAATGGAAATGCTGGTGATAGTGGATAAGGTGCTTGCCATGTCTGTAAACCCGGGCAATGCCGGACAGATGTACCTGCCGTATGTGGGAGCCAAGGTCGAAAGACTTCTTAAAATGAAGGAGGAGATGAAATTCGAGCTTTGGTGGGACGGAGCGTGCAGTGCCGATAAGCTCAAGGAATTTGCTCCTAAGGGAGTTGACGGATTCGTACTTGGGACCACGGTGCTTTTCGGTAAGGGAAAAGAGTACAAAGATATCGTTGATGATGTAAGGAAAATGAATATATAGTTTTAACATGTCATTCCGAGTGAAAGCGAGGAAGCCTTAGAAAGGGGATGGAAGTTTATGAACGCAGCACTTGTTTTGGCCGGAGGAAGCGGCAGCAGGATCGGAGGAGAAAGACCGAAGCAGTATATAAAAATAAACGGAAAGGCCATTATTTTATATACTCTTGAAACGGTATTTGCCTGCGAAAAAATTGAAAGGGTAAGGATAGTTGCAGCGCCTGAGTGGCAGGACAGAATCCTTTCACACCTTAAGGGCAGGGAATGGGCAGACAAGCTTGACGGGTTTACCGAGCCCGGAGAAACGAGACAGATGTCGGTGTATAACGGCCTTAAAAAGATGAAAGAATACTTAAAAGATGATGACTATATTCTCATACAGGACGGAGTGCGGCCTCTCACCACGGAAAAACAGATAAATGATGTAATAGATGCTGCTCATACGGCGGATGGAGCAGTGCCTATGCTTCCTACCAAAGATACGGTATATCTTTGTGAAGACGGAGAGAAGATTACCGGGCTTTTAGACAGACAGACTGTCTTTATGGGCCAGGCTCCGGAGGCCTTTGTTCTTGGCAAATATTTTGCGGCAAATGAAGCTCTTTTGCCATACGATATACTTCATGTAAACGGCTCAGCCGAGCCTGCCGTTATGGCGAATATGAATATTGAGATTATACCCGGAGACGAGAAAAACTTTAAGATTACAACGCAGGTGGATCTGGATAAATTTACGGACATTAAAAAAGGAATTATCTGATGAAAGCATGGAATCTTCATGATATCGGAGACATAAGATTAGAAAATGTAAAAGACCCGTCTCCGGGCAGGGGTGAAGTTATTGTAAAAGTAAAGGCCACAGGAATCTGTGGTTCCGATATACCGAGAATATATAAGACGGGAGCTCACAATATGCCTCTTATACCCGGACATGAGTTTGCCGGTGAAGTGGTAAGTGTCGGAGAAGGGGTAAGGAGTGACCTTAAAGGCCAAAGAGTTGCAGCATTTCCTCTTTTTCCGTGTCATAAATGTCTGCCTTGCAAAAAAGGACTGTATGAGATGTGTGAACATTATGATTTTGCGGGTTCAAGGTCTGATGGCGCTTTTGCGGAATATGTCAGAGTGCCGGAATGGAATCTTATAGAGCTGCCTGATGATATCCCCTATAGTCTTGCGGCCATGCTCGAGCCTATGGGTGTGGCTGTACATGCGCTGCGAACGGCCGATATAAAGGCTGATGATACAATATGTGTAAGCGGAGTGGGTACTATTGGACTTCTTCTGACAGGATTTTTAATTGACGCCGGGTACAGGAATATATTGGTTATAGGAAACAAGGATTTCCAGAAGGAGAAAGCGGTTAAAATCGGCATTCCGGAAGATAATTTCTGTGACATAAGAAAATACAATCCGGCAAAGTGGATATCGGATAAGGCTGGTGGGATAGATATTTATTTTGAATGTGTAGGAAAGAATGAGTCGCTTAGCCTTGGAGTAATTGCCGCTGCGCCAGGAGGTCAGATTATTCTGGTGGGTAATCCCGCATCTGATATGACACTGGAAAAAGATATATACTGGAAAATTACCAGACGGCAGCTTACGGTAAAGGGAATATGGAACTCATCCTTTACCGGAAAAGAAGATGACGACTGGCATTATGTCCTTTCGGCTCTTTCACATCTGCCATTTGATGCAGAGGAGTTTATTACCCACAGATTTGTTATTGAGGACCTTGAAAAGGGTTTTTGCATTATGAGGGACAAGTCTGAGGATTATATAAAAATACTTATGTTATCTCCGGATTCTCAATCATAACAGGTTTTTGGGCCATGCGGAAAAGATGGGCTATATGACCGGCATCTCCGTAAAAAGCGTCGCATTTTTTAACAAGGGCGTCTATATCTCCGGAGGTGTCATATATGCCCCAACCGGCAGCTTTAAATTCATCTGCCAGCGTTTTATATTTTTCATACAATTCCGGATTGTCAGATGAAAGCTCTTTCTCAATCAAATCATCCTCAAACCATAAGAGGGTTATATCGTTTTTATTTTCATAAAATATGTCCAGCACCGAGGATATTTTTTCGACTATTTTATCACCGTAGGCGGAAACAACCGAAATATTGGGAGAGTAGGCTATAATCTTTTTATGATTTGAAACAGGTTTTTCCGAAGGATTGTTTTTTGCCTTAATTTTATCCTCCCATATTTTGCGGGTATCTTCTCCGGCAAAATCACACAGTCTTTCTATATAAATCTCCTTGAGCCATTGGGCGTCAAGGTATATATAATCCGCTCTAAGTACTCCGGGCATGGCAACATACTTTGCAGTGTTGGTGTATGGCACGGCATCGTCTTTGGTAAATTTATCAACGGAAAACCACGGGATATAAATGAGGTTTTCACACCGGGAGGACAATTCGCCGGAATAGAAGGCCTTAGGGAGGGATGTGGTATCATTCCACTCGTCATAAGGATTCTGGAAATATATGATATCCGGGTGATGAGCTGCAAGATTAAAATCCGTATAATCAGTCACCGGGACATTTTCCGGATAGTCATTTATATCGTAGTGAATATCGTGCAGGGTGCCGTTTAATTTTTTATAATAATAAGGGAGGGGCACTACATACACATCCGTGTTTTCATCTGAGACCGCTTCGTTGTAATATGGTCTGAAACGCTCAAAATAATCGGCCTTAAAAGGTAAAAATACCACTTCGCGGCGATTTATCAGCGCATCGGAGGCGCTGAGTATGGCGTTAAAAAGGTTTGTTAACTCATCCTCATTATAATTACCGGAATATATTTCAAACAGCATTTCGCAAAACTGTTCCAGATAAGTGACTGTTTTCGTGCCGTCGCCCTTCCACTGTTCTATTAAAGTGCCCAGGTCAGTGGCGCTCTTTTGCAGCATGCCGCAGAGCTGTGCTACATTTTCACGCTCATTTGATGCGGCAAAGGAGATGAGCTCTTTTACTGCTTCATCCAGGGCAAGAGCATACTTACGGACAAGGGACTTATAGGTGTCCCCCTCAGGACTGGTAGCTTTTTTAAGGAGATTATCCGTAAATTTAAAGGAAGGCACTTCAAAATCGAGAACATCCTCAAGCTCCTTTTGCTGAGAAGCAAAATACGGATAGTCATGGCCGCCCCAGGTCTTTACAAGGCGCATAAAATCACCGTATCTTTTTTCAAGTACTTTTGTGTACTCCAAAGGCACGGGTATCCGGGTGTTTTCATAAGGCAGGCGGATGCTGCGGCTGTAATACTTCGAGGGGAAATTAAAGTCGGGGTTATTTATGCCGAAGGGGAAAAGCTGGGTAATATTTTCCCCCGGGGCATCATTGTACATATCAAAAACATCCTCGCAAAGTTCATAGAGCTTTATGCGAAGGTCGTAGTCGGACAGATTTCTCGGCAGGCTGCGTGCGGAAAGATTTTCGATTTTTTTAAGTGAGTCCTCGAGCTTTGACCCTGTAAGGCTGCCGTTTTCTATGGCATCGGAAACGGCAATAATGTATTTGGCGAGCAGACATCTGTCATTTTCTTTGACCGGGTCGTCGCTACGGTAGTCGAGAATGAAAATATCAACTCCGCAGATATAGGGGAACTGATGAAATCTGGCAAGATGGTCCTCTTCAAAACAGATTCTTTTTTTGCCGACAATGCGGGATAAAAACTGCCAATAGTCTTCGTTGGTGTGATAGTTTATTATTTCAAAGCCTTCGGGAAGTTCGTCCATATGTGAGAGGAACTTTTTATAATCGGACCTTTTCATGGTAATATCAAGGTCATCATCCCACGGGATAAAGCCGCCGTGGCGCACTGTGGCCAAAAGAGATCCCCAGTCTGCAAAATATTCTATGTCATATTTGCTGCAGATCCTGTCAATCTCCCTAAGCACTTCGAGCTCAGCCGCCCAGCCGCGTTTAACCATGCCGGGGATATAAAAGCCGTCCCTTATCTCATCTTCAAAAAATTCGTCGTTAAAAATCTGTATATCATTCATAAGTTATATTTTAATCTAATTTAATAAAAAATTGTACTTTTTTAATAAAAATACTATACTAATGTTTATGGATAGAAAAAATGTTATTAAACAGGAAATGGAAATAACAAGGCAAAAGAGGGAAAAGCTTTTGGGGCAAAAGGCTTTGACGGTTTGGTTTACGGGACTTTCCGGTTCGGGCAAGTCTACGCTTTCAAACGCTGTCGAAAAAAAGATGCATAAAGCCGGCTATCTTACATTCAGCCTTGACGGAGACAATATAAGACTTGGCATAAACAAGGATCTTGGATTTGCAGAAGAAGACAGGCAGGAAAATATCCGCAGGATAGCTGAAATAGCCAAGCTTATGAATGATGCAGGAGTGATTACCCTTACTTCATTTATATCGCCGTATTTAAGAGACAGGGAAAATGCCCGCAAGATTATCGGGGATGAAAGTTTTGTTGAGGTGTATGTCAGCACGCCTATAGAAGAATGCGAAAAGAGAGATGTAAAGGGGCTTTACAAAAAAGCCAGAAGCGGCCAGATACCTGATTTTACAGGTATATCAAGCCCTTATGAGGCGCCTCTTTCTCCGGAAATTGCCATAGATACATCAAACATGAGTGTGGATGAGGCAGCAGATATTATTCTGGAAAAAATAATCGGATACATACAACAATGAGAAATTGTATCACATTAAGTACAATTTAAACCTGTATTTCTAAAAAAATGTCTTAAAAAACAAAAAAAGTATCATTTAAAAAATCCCTCCCAGATAGTATAGTCAAAATATGTAGCGGGGGCTACTGGTTAGGAGGAGGGAAAATGGCTGAAAAGCTGTTAGAGATTAAAAATCTTTGTACTAGTTTTATTCAGGAGGACGGCAGTGAACTTCGTGCCGTCGACAATCTTTCTTATGAAGTACATGAAAAGGAATGTGTAGCCATTATAGGAGAAAGCGGCTCGGGAAAATCGGTAAGTGCGCTTTCACTTATCAGGCTTATTCCTTATCCGCCCGGAATCATAAAAGGCGGAGAAATAATTTTCAAAGGCAAAAACCTGATGGAATGTTCCAAAGAAGAGATGGAATCTATTAGGGGCAGCGAAATCAGTATGATTTTTCAGGAACCCAGCACATCTCTCAATCCCGTAATGACAATAGGAGATCAGATAGTGGAAAATATTCTGCTGCATACCGATTTAAACAAGCAGCAGGCGACTCAAAGAGCAAGGGAATTGCTTGAGATGGTGGATATACCGAATCCGGATGTCAGACTCAAGGATTATCCCTTCCAGTTTTCCGGAGGTATGCAGCAGAGGGCAATGATAGCCATGGGCATGAGCTGCAATCCCGACCTTCTTATTTGTGATGAGCCTACCACGGCTCTTGATGTTACGGTTCAGGCTCAGGTACTCGAACAGTTAAACCGTTTAAGAGAAGAATACAATACAGCGCTTATTATTATCACTCATAATCTCGGCATAGTTGCCAGATATGCGGATACGGTGAAAATAATGTATGGTGGCAGGATAATAGAAAGCGGAGATGCAGATCAGATATTTGAGAATCCGCAGCACCCTTACACCATAGGACTTATTCGTGCGGTGCCGCGTCTGGACCTGCCCAGAAGCCATGGCCTTCACACGATTGAGGGAGAGCCGCCTAATATGGCGAAGATGCCTAGAAACTGCTGCGCATTTTATACAAGGTGTAAGTATGCGGATGATAAATGCAGACAAAATACTCCTCTTATGGAGGAAGTTGAAGAAGGGCATTTATGCAGATGCTTCCATAAGGAGGCGGTAGCAAAAGAGAGAGAGGAGGCCTTAGTAAATTGAGTATAGATAAAGTACCGGCAGAACAATCTTTTACCATAAGGGAAAAATACTCTCTCGAGGACATGATTGTAGTTAAGGATTTAAAGATGCATTTTCCGGTAACGGCAGGTCTTTTAAAACGGCAGGTTGCATCGGTAAAGGCGGTCGATGGAGTCTCATTTACCGTAAGAAGAGGAGAGACCCTCGGAATAGTGGGAGAATCGGGCTCGGGCAAATCTACCATAGGCAACTGCCTGCTGCACAGATGTGTGCCGACAGCCGGAGAAATTATTTATGAGGGACACGACCTTGCCAAGATAACAAAAACGGGAATGAGAAGACTGTCAAAACATCTCCAGATGATTACTCAGGACCCTTTTGCATCCCTTGACCCGAGAATGGATATACAGCAGATTATTTCCGAGGGAATGGAAATACACAAGATGGGAGATAAAAAAGAGCGTGAGGAAATCGTAATAAGGATGCTTGAAATGGTGGGACTTAACCCTGAATTCCGTCACAGATATCCTCATGAATTTTCGGGGGGACAAAGGCAGAGAATCTCGATAGCCAGAGCTCTTGCCATTCAGCCGAATTTTATAGTTTGCGATGAGGTGGTTTCAGCACTTGATGTATCCATTCAGGCGCAGGTAGTGCAGCTCCTTATGAGATTACAAAGGGAGCTCAATCTGACCTATGTGTTTATCGGACATGATTTATCGGTTGTCAGGTATATCAGCAATAATGTGGCTGTTATGTATCTTGGCAAAATAATGGAACTTACGAGCTCGGATGAGCTCTACCAGAATCCGCTTCATCCATATACCAGGGCTCTTATTTCCGCAGCACCGATTCCGAATCCGAGAGTTGACAGGGCCAGGGAAAGAATTCTTTTAAAAGGAGAAGTTCCTTCTCCGATAGATCCCCCGAAGGGATGCAATTTCTGTACGAGATGTCCATATGCGGAAAAGAGATGTTTCCGGGAGGAACCGGAGTTTAAAGATGTGGGCGGCGGCCACTTTGTAGCCTGTCATCTGGTATAGGAGGAGAGAAGCATGGGAAAATATATTGTAAAAAGAATACTTTTGCTCATTCCTACGGTTTTCATAGTCTGTGTTATTGTATTCGGACTTATGAGAATGATGCCGGGTGATGCCGTGGACATCATTGTAGTAAGAATGCGAAACTCGGGATATACGGTAGATGCTGATGCGGTAAGAAGTATGATGGGACTTGACGTGCCCCCGGTAAAACAGTTTTTTAACTGGTTTTTGGGTGTGTGTCATGGGGATCTGGGAGATTCGTATTTCCAGAACGAAAGCGTGGCGGCAATTATATTCCGCCAGCTCCCTATAAGTCTGGAACTCGGAATAATAAGTCTTATACTTGCGACTTTGCTCTCCATTCCGCTGGGACTGTTTTGTGCGGCAAAACAGGATTCAATTGCCGATTATGCGCTCAGAATAATAGCTGTACTTTGTATGTCGGTACCAATGTTCTGGATTGCAACTCTTGTGCTTTTTTATCCGGCAAAATGGTGGGGGTACGCTCCGCAGGTAAAATACTATTCGATATTTGCCGACCCGATAAAAAATATGGGTATGTTCCTGGTGCCGGGAATACTCGGAGCTGTGGCTCAGGCCGGCACGCAGCTTAGGATTACCCGAAGTATGGTGCTTGATACAATGAGGCAGGATTACATAAGGACTGCATATGCCAAGGGTGTCAAGGAAAAAGATGTGCTGTTTAAACACGCTTTCAGAAACGCTATGATTCCGGTAATTACGGTAATAGGCGGCTCTGTCGGAGCAATGGTCGGAGGAAATGTCATTCTGGAAAACATTTTTAATATTCCGGGAATAGGCCAACAGCTCGTTACTTCTCTCGGCTACAGAGATATGCCACTTGTGGAAGGATGCGTACTTATAATGTCACTGTTTGTTATGGTGGTAAACCTTGTTATAGATGTTACATACAAGTGGATTGACCCGAGAGTCACATTTGATTAGAAAGGGGGAGAAAAATGAGATTTTGGAAAGAACTTTTTAAAAAGAAAACACTTAGCGGAATTTGTTTTCTCTTCCTGCTGTTTATACTTTTAGTCGCAATTTTTGCGGATGTAATTGCGCCAACCAAAATGGTCGGAGGGATGATACAGTCTTCACTTAAAGATGCAAAGCTTCCGCCGCTTTCTCCCGGACATTTACTCGGAACGGATGAAAGAGGCGTGGACCTTTTATCGTATATGATATACGGAGCAAGGACATCTGTAATACTCTGCCTTTGCTGTACGGTGCTGCAGACAGTGGTATCGATAGTGCTTGGTATACTTTCAGCAGTATTAGGAGGGGCATTTGATCTTATTCTTCAGAGAATAGTGGATGCTTTCGGATGTATTCCGCAGATGCTGCTGCTTCTTCTAATGATGACAATTCTGGGAAACGGTATACCACAGATGGTAGTGGCGATGGCTGTGCCTGCCGGTATAGGCGGCTCGAGAATGATTCGTTCGGCCGCATTTGCGGTAAAAGACAGCGGATACTGTAAAAACTCCGATCTTTTAGGAGGCGGCTTTATATGGAAATCCGTAAAGCATGTGCTCCCGAATATTATGCCGCTTATTATTATATCGGCTGCAGGCTCTTTGGGGGCGGTAATAATGATGGAAGCTTCAATGAATTTCCTTGGCTACGGCGTTGCACCGGGCACACCTTCATGGGGAGCCATAATTACAAGTCAGGGAAGAACACATATGTTTGATGCACC
>CAJOOU010000204.1 GCA_905236735.1 uncultured Eubacterium sp.
AACATATAACGAAGAGGTAGATATTATGAGCAGAAAGAGAATGTCAAAAAAGAAGATAGCCGGAATAATACTCCTTGCCAGTGCTGTGGCAGTTCTTGCGGTGTATCTGGGAGTATCGTTTCATTTTAAAAAGCATTTTTTTCCGGGCACCTCTGTTGACGGGATAGATATAGGCTCCATGACGGTATCTGAGGCCTATGCCAAGATTTCTGCAGTATCTGACGAGTACTCACTGAAGATAACCGACAGAGACGGGGAGACATTTACGATTGACGGAAGTGATTTCGGACTCTCATTTACCGACGAAGAGTTTCTGAAAGAAAAGCTTTCCGAGCAGAACTGCTTTGCATGGATAAGCGGTCTTACCCTGCTGGGGGATTTTTCATATGATTTTACAGATTGCTATGATGAGGCAGAGCTGGAAGAGGCTTTGAATCAGCTTGAAATATTTTCAGAGGATTATATAAGGGAAAATGTCAACGCCTCCCTTGTATACTCAGAGGATACGGGGCTTTTTGTTATAGTTCCGGAAGAGGACGGTACGGAGATAATAAAAGATGATGCAGTACTTGCAATAAAGGGAGCGCTAAGCGGACTTGAGATGAGTTTAACTCTCGGGGATGAATATTATGTGCCGACAGAATATACTTCGGAGTCTGTAGAGGTAACAGCTGCTCTTGAGACCGCAAACGGGTATCTGGGTACGACTATTACCTATGACCTGGGAGACTACTATGATGAGGTGCTTGATGCGGATACTATTTCCGAGTGGGTCAGCGTGGATGAGGATTACAATGTCTCCCTTGATGAAGACCTTCTGGCAAAATATGTACAGTATCTGGCAAGTACATATAATACTTATGCCGACAAGAGGTCGTTTACCACTGCTCTTGGTGATACTATCACCATAGGCGGAGGGGATTACGGATGGGTAATAAACAAGTCTGCCGAGGCAGAGCAGATAAAAGAAGACCTTGCTGCAGGCGGAGAGATTACCAGAGAGCCTGTCTACTCACAGGAGGCTCTTTACAGGGGCACGGATGATATAGGCAATACATATATTGAGATAGATTATACCAATCAGCATCTTTACTATTTTGAGGACGGAGAACTGGTGCTTGATACAGATATAGTATCCGGAAATATCAGCAAGGGCAACGGTTCGCCGGATGGAGTTTTTAAAATAGTATACAAACAAAGAGATGCCACCCTTGTGGGTGAAGACTATGAGTCGGCCGTAAGTTATTTTATGCCCTTTGCCTACAATGTGGGTATACATGATGCGTCGTGGCGGTCGAAATTCGGCGGAGAGATATACAAAAAATCCGGTTCTCACGGATGTATTAATGTGCCTTCTGATATGGCTAAAAAAATATATGAGAGCGTTGCCACGGGTACTCCCGTCATCGCATATTACAGGGAAAGTATTGAGCTTACCTCGGAAAATGCCTATATTTCCAATGCATACTCATATGTTGCCAAAGATGACTAGATATGATAAAATTACCCTGCTTCGAAATATTTTTCGGGCCAGCACCGGTTTCGACGGGGGCTATGCAGCCGGAGAAGCGAGCCGCATGGTAATGCGTTAAATGACCAAACTTAAATTAAACGCTGAAGATAATTTAGCATACGCTGCCTAGTTGCAGCAGTTCGTCCGGGTGCACCTGCACATCCGGTAACGGGCTTCGAATATGCAGGAAACGACAGACGCAAAGCTTTGAGCGTTTGGGCGTAATATGAAGCTACTGAAGGCATTTGGGTGTCTGCTCCCGTGTGCCGGAGGGAATGTTAAATAACAGACTACGCTCGTAGAAGGACGGGGAATTGGTCTTCGGACATGGGTTCGACCCCCATCTGGTCCATTTAAAAACATAAAATCACGGTTTTGAAAGTGCAGTATACATTTTCAAAACCGTGATTTTTTATGTCTGTTATAAAATATTTCTTTATTTGTTCAGCAGACTTATACCTGTCATTTCCGGAGGCTGTGGCAGATCCATCATATCCAGAAGTGTCGGGGCAAGGTCGCATAACCTGCCGCCTTCTTTAATCCCGGTTGCTTTTTTACAGTTTATAAGGACAAATGGCACCGGATTGGTGGTATGAGCGGTAAGAGGGTCTCCGGTTTCGTAGTCCTCAAGCTGTTCGCAGTTGCCGTGATCGGCGCAAAGTATCATCTGTCCGCCTTCTTCCACAAGTGCATTTACGGCATCTCCCACACATTTATCTACAGCCTCAAGCGCCGCAACGGCAGCTTCTAGTACTCCGGTGTGTCCGACCATATCGGGGTTGGCAAAGTTTATTATGATGAGGTCGTACTTGTGTGAGCGTATGGCTTCGACAAGTTTTTCACCTACAATAGGAGCACTCATTTCCGGCTTGAGATCGTAGGTTGCAACCTTTGGAGAGGGGACGAGAATCCTGTCCTCGCCTTTGTTTGGCTCTTCTACGCCACCGTTAAAGAAAAATGTTACATGGGCGTATTTTTCGGTTTCTGCCAGGCGAAGCTGTGTAAGACCCAGAGATGAAATGTACTGTCCCAAAGTATTGGTAAGTTTGACCTTTTCAAAGGCAATGTGGGTGCCCGGGATGGTTGCATCATACTGGGTAAAGCATACATAGTGGGTGAGCGGGTGTTTGCTCCTTTTGAAGCCGTCAAAATCATCCGAACAAAATGCTCTGGTAAGTTCCCTTGCGCGGTCAGGTCTGAAATTAAAGAAGACAACACTGTCCCCGTCTTTAACCGTGGCTGTGGGGCGGCCGTCTTTTGTAATTACCGTGGGAACTATGAACTCATCCGTTACCCCTTCTTTATATGAATCCTCTATGGCAGCGGCAGCGCTTTGAGCCGTCCTGCCTTCGCCCAAAGTAAGGGCATCATAGGTTTTTTGTATTCTGTCCCAGCGGTTGTCTCTGTCCATGGCATAGTAGCGTCCGCTTACTGTGGCTATTTCACCTGTTCCGATTTCGGCAAGAGCATCTGAAAGGTCTTTGACATAGCCGGCTCCTGATGTGGGAGAAGTATCTCTGCCATCCATAAAACAGTGGATGTATACCTTGTCTAAATCATGCATTTTTGCCATCTTTACAAGTGCAATCAGATGGGACATATGAGAATGCACTCCGCCGTCCGAAAGAAGACCCCATATATGCAGGGCGTGGCCGGTGGCATTGTTTACGGCATCGAGAAGCACCTTGTTTTCATAGAAAACCCCGTCGTCTATTTCTTTGGAAATACGGGTCAGTTCCTGGTATACCACCCTGCCTGCGCCCATATTCATATGGCCCACTTCGGAGTTGCCCATCTGTCCGTCGGGAAGTCCTACGGCTAGACCGCTGGCATAACCCTTTTCCCATGGATATTTTTCCATAAGGGCATCAATATTTGGCGTATTTGCTGACTTTACGGCATTCATCTTAGGATTGTCGTTTAACCCGTAGCCGTCAAGTATCATTAAAACCGTTGTTTTTTTATCCATTATAAAACCTCCGTTTAGTTTGCATTAACATCATACTATATTTTACTACATTTTACAGCAGACTTGCATAAACATTTTGCCCGCATTAAAATATTAATAAGAAATCAGGAGAATTATTTATGGTATATACAAAAGAAGAAGCAGCCGCAGCTATTATAAGGGCGGGAAAAGAACTGGTAAAAAAAGGACTTGTGGCCAGGACATGGGGCAATATCAGCGCCAGAATATCAAAGGATGAATTTATGATAACGCCGAGCGGCAGGGCTTATGATGAGCTTGAGCCGGCAGACATTGTTATTGTTAAGATAAATGACTGCTCATATGAGGGAAGCGTAAAACCATCGAGCGAGCTTAAGGTACATGCGAAGGTGTATAAGCACAGGCCAAATGTCGGAGCTGTCATACACACACATCAAAGCTATGCATCTGCCATAAGCGTAGCGGGGATACCTGTCTTTGACCTTAATGTTATGCTCGAAGATGAAAATAAACCCGCTCACCTTAAACCGGAAGTTCCGGTGGCCCTCTACGGGATATCCGGCAGCAAAAAACTGACGGCGAATGTGGAGAAGAGGATAAAAGAATTTAAAAACAGCAATGCGGTTTTGATGAAAAACCACGGCGCCTTATGTTTTGGAGAAAGTTTTGAAGAGACATTTTATGTAACCTACGAACTTGAAGAGGCATCAAAACAGATTTTTGACAGGTTTACCGGAGGCAGGGTAAATGAGTATAAGTGGGATATTAAAAGGTTTAAAAAGACTGTAAATGAAGAGGGGGATACTGAGATTATATGCAGCTGTCCTTATGTGATGGAAGTCAGCAGCTGGGGAGAGACGGTAAGACCGTATCTTGACGATGCTGCCCAGATAGCCGGAGTCAGGTATGAATGTATTACGACAAAGCCGACAAAATATAATATAAAATCAGCGCTCAGACATGCCGATGCAGTGTTTGTAAAAGGCAGGGGAGCCTTATGCCGGGCAGAAAATGAGGAGGAAGCCTGTAATGTATGCGCCGTGCTTGAAAAAAACTGTATGGCGGCATATCTGGGACGGATTTTCGGAGCGGAGCCTATAAGCTATGTAAATGCAGCTTTAGACAGAAGCAGGTATGTGAAAAAATATTCAAAGCTTAAATAGTGGCGGTTATCGCACATGCTCGCCAAATGAGAGTAAAACTCTCGCTTTCCTTGCTGCTTCGTGGTAGAATGTACATATGAGAAAACTGTTTTCAAATAAAACATTTAATGCGATAGTTTTTCTTTCCTGTGTGTTTTTTGCATTTATTGACTGTGAGTTCTTTCGCAGTATGGTTGAAAGTACTGCGGCAGAGGGCTCACTTATGATGGCAGAGGATGCTGCGAGCGGGCAGGAATGGATGAAAAACGCCCTCATAGTATATTTTCTTATATTTGTGGGCGTACTTATTGTGCTTATTTCAATTGCGGTTCTTAGCATACTAAACTATTTGCAGATTGCATCGGCAGCAAAGCTCTTTGAGACCGTGCAGTCCGACAGGCACGGGGAAAATGATAACAGAGATACCTTAACAGGTCTTGTAAACAGGGATATGTTTTTGTTTATTGCGGGCAAGGAACTTGAGCTTTCGCCCGAAGTCAATCACGCCTTATTTTTCATAGGTATAGACAATTTCGGATATTATGAAAGGCGGCCGGATGGCGAGGCTGCAAGAAGATTGCTTGCAGAATTTGCGGCTCTTTTAAAATCGGTTTTCAGAGACAGGGATGTTGTCGCCAGAATCGGCGCGGATGAGTTTGCCGTTATGGTAAATGATTATCATGTACATAACAATCTTAAGAGCCTTGCAGAGAGGCTGAATGCATCGGTCGCGGAAAAATTTGCATCCGAAACAGAGCCTGTAAAGATAAGCGTGGGCATTTCAGAGTATTATGATGACGAACTTGAAAGCCTTGTAAAAAGAGCGGAAGAGGCCTTGGAAATAGCAAGACTGGATGAAAAAAACATATACAGTTTCGCATAGAGGGAGATGTTTTGAAAAAAATATTTAAAAACAAAAATGTAAACAGGGTCATACTTGCACTGCTGGTTATAGTGGTTCTGATGGATTGCTTTTGCTCATCTGCGAGGTTTAAAACCCTTGTTGACGAGACCTACGAATCGCAGATACAGGCGGTGGCGGAAATAGTCGTAGAGCAGCAGAATGATGAGATATCCGTTATTGTGGGCGCATTAAAGGATAGGGTAAAAACCCTGGCTAATGTGGTTGTGGATGAAGGCGTGCCTACAAATGAAGATATAAAAAGACATCTTGAAGCCATAGGAGGCAGTACATACGGAGATGTAATCATAGCAAACAAAGACGGACAGGCTATGGATGCATACGGGAATTTCTATGATATATCCAAAAAGAAGTATTTTAAAACCGTTATGGGCGGAGAAACGGTGGTATCGGAGACAACTGTATCTGCCAAAGACGGAGATAATGTTATTATAGTGGCCGCTCCTATGGAATATAAAGGAGAGTGCGTGGGTGCCGTATGCTGCGTACTGAGACTTGAGACAATATCCGAAATCATAGAAGATGATTTCATGAGCGAGATAGGTCATATTATCCTCGTGCAGTCCGATGGCAAGGTAATAGCTTCTACAAGAGATGATGTAACCCTGGGCGAAGAGATTGGGGATAATGCCATATTTGTCAGCGAAGTAGGCGAAGATAATGCCAGACAGTTTATGCAGAGGCGCACCGATACAAGCGGGGATGAGAAAGAGAGCGCAAGCGGAGATGTGTCCCATATCGGCCGTGGTGACAATTCATATGTATCTGAAATATACAACGAAGAAAGCGGATGGACGCTTGTTTCAATAATAAATACCGAAAAACTTGAAAACTACAGCGAAGAACTAAACGAAGACATACTCAGGTATATGATTTCTTTCATAGCCCGTATCTTTGCCATGATAGTACTTTTTGTAATAGTGCTGCTTAATGACATAAGGATAGTCTGGGGAGAAAAGAAGGAACTTGAGCAGCAGAAAGACATAATGGAGTTCAAAGCTCTGCATGATCCTATGACGGGACTATACAATAAGGCAAGGTTTATGTATCTGGCCGAAAAAGAGATTAAAGACAATCCCTTCGGAAAGCATGCACTGTACTTCATTGATGTTGATGATTTTAAACATTATAACGATACCTACGGACATGCGGCCGGAGATGAACTTTTGAAAGGATTTGCCGAAGTCTTAAAGTCGACCTTCAGGAACGGGGATTTTATAGCAAGATATGGCGGAGATGAGTTTGTCGTAATGGTAAATGATTATTTCGAAAGGGCGAATCTTATAGCACTTGCCGACAGGCTGTATGACAATACGGGAAAGAAAGAGTTTAAGAGCTTTGACGAAAAGATTACCTTAAGTGTGGGTATAGCCGAAATGGTGCCCGGAGCAACTTTTGAGGGAATCATGCATTGTGCGGACGAAGCACTTTATAAATCAAAGGAGAACGGCAAAAACCAATATACTTTTGCTGATTAATACTATATAATGTATTGGAAAACTTTAAGGAAGGAAGTAGAAAGATGCAGGAATTTACCCCTATTAAAGAAGGCAAGGTGCGAGAGGTTTATGATGTGGGAGACAATCTCATTATAGCGGCAACCGACCGCATATCGGCTTTCGATGTGATTCTGAAAAACAAAATCAATGAGAAGGGAGCCATTCTCACCAAAATGTCGGCTTTCTGGTTTGATTTTACAAGTGATGTTGTTAAAAACCATATGATTTCGACAAATACCGATGATATGCCGGAATTCTTCAGAAATGACAGATTCAAGGGCAGGGCGATGCTTTGCAAGAAACTTGAGATGCTCCCTATAGAATGTATAGTAAGAGGCTATATAACAGGAAGCGGCTGGGCGAGCTATAAGGAAAGTTCATCGGTTTGCGGTATAAAGCTTCCTGAAGGATTGAAAGAATCACAGGTTCTTCCGGAGGTAATCTATACTCCGTCTACAAAGGCTGAGATAGGAGACCATGATGAGAATATCTCTTTTGAAAAGAGCGCAGAGATTCTCGAAAAACAGTTTCCGGGAAAAGGCAGGGAATATGCCGGAAAAATCAGGGATTTAACGATTGCACTTTACAAAAAATGCGCAGATTACGCTCTGTCAAAGGGCATAATCATAGCAGACACAAAGTTCGAATTCGGACTGGATGAAAACGGGGAAGTGGTGCTTGGAGATGAGATGCTTACACCGGATTCTTCGAGATTCTGGCCGAGTGAAGGCTATGAAGCTGGAAAGAGCCAGCCTTCATTTGACAAACAGTATGTGAGAGACTATTTAAAAGCCAATCCGGATTGCGATTATCTGCTTCCGGATGATGTGGTTAACAAAACAGTTGATAAGTATAAAGAAGCATATTTGATGCTCACGGGCAAGGAGTTTATTAATGAGTAATCTTCATGAGGAATGCGGAGTTTTCGGCATATACGATTTTGACGGAAAAGATGTCGCTTCAACGATTTATTACGGGCTTTTTGCATTGCAGCACAGAGGACAGGAGAGCTGCGGTATAGCCGTAAGCGATACAAAGGGACCGAAAGGCAAGGTGACGAGCGTAAAAGGAATGGGACTTTGCAATGAGGTGTTCGAAGAGGAAAATCTCGGTGATATGCACGGAGACATAGGAGTGGGGCATGTACGGTACTCCACTGCCGGAGGCTCAACCCGGGAAAACGCGCAGCCGCTTGTCTTAAACTATGTAAAGGGAACTCTGGCCATGGCTCACAACGGAAATCTGATTAATGCAGGTGAGCTTAGGGAAGAACTGGCATATACGGGAGCTATTTTTCAGACAACGATAGATTCCGAGGTTATTGCTTATCATATAGCAAGAGAACGCCTGAACACTAATGCCGTGGAAGACGCTGTGGTAAATGCGATGAAAAAGATTAAGGGAGCTTATTCTCTGGTTGTAATGAGCCCGAGAAAGCTCATAGGAGCAAGAGACCCCTTCGGATTTCATCCTTTATGCATAGGAAAAAGGGACAATGCCTATATACTTGCATCAGAGAGCTGTGCTCTTGATACGGTGGGAGCGGAGTTTGTAAGGGATGTGCGTCCCGGAGAAGTGGTCACGATTACGCCGGATAAGGGTATTGTGTCTGATACGACAATGTGTCTGCCGGACAATGAGCAGGGCAGATGTATTTTCGAATATATTTATTTTGCAAGGCAGGACAGCAATATTGACGGCATAAGCGTTTATCAGTCAAGACTTGATGCAGGCAGGTATTTGTACGAGGATTCGCCGGTGGAGGCTGATCTTGTAATAGGAGTACCGGAATCGGGCAATGCGGCAGCACTTGGATATGCACTTGCTTCGGGAGTGCCGTTTGGATATGGATTTGTGAAAAACGGATATGTCGGAAGGACATTTATCAAACCCAAACAAAGTTCGAGGGAATCTGCGGTGAGGGTAAAACTGAATGTTCTTGAGGAGGCTGTAAGAGGCAAGAGAGTCATTATGATAGATGATTCGATAGTAAGAGGCACGACCTCCGATCAGATCATACAGCTTTTGAGAAATGCCGGGGCAAAGGAAGTGCATGTGAGAATAAGTTCTCCGCCTTTTTTGTGGCCATGCTATTTCGGTACGGATGTACCGGTGAGAGAACAGCTAATTGCCTATAACAGAACGGTGGAAGACATAAGGCAGATAATAGGAGCGGACTCTTTGGCTTATCTTAAGGTCGAAAGGCTTGAGCAGCTTGTAAAAGGCCTGCCGATTTGCAAAGGATGCTTTACCGGTAAATATCCGCTGGAGCCGCCCAAAGAGGATATCAGGGGAGAATACGATAAATAAATGTCGCTTTAAAAGGAGTATGGGAAATGAAAAGAAAAAAAAGAATTGATATGGCTATATTTAAGCCGGCGTTTATAAGCACACTGCTTATAATCCTTGTAGTTGCCGTGATAAGTTCACTTACAATAAGGAGCATTTATTTAAATGACTATAAAAAGGAACTTAATTTAAATGCCGCAAACAAAGCCGGGGAGATAGACGGATTTTTGAGCAGGCAGGCGGCAATAGTAAACACTCTTATCACGGGTGTGGAGGCTATGGATGCGTCGGACAAGGATGCGGTAATGGATTATCTTGCTTCAAATCTTGAGGTAAATGAATTTGCCATTATGTATTATTACTGCGAGGATTACGACGGAGGAGTATATCCTGCCGATAAAACAGTGCTTGACCTCGATCCGACCACTAGAGACTGGTGGACTCAGGCTTTTGCTGAAAACGGTATTATATTTACGGCGCCTTATATGGATTTTGCTTCAGGGCAGATGATAGTGACCATAGCCGGTCCGATTAACGGAAGTTATGAAGGCGATGCCTGCCTGCTGGCGGATATTGCAATAGATACAATAGTCGGAATAGTAAATGAAGAGGTGGCAGGTGCAAACAATATATCGTCCTTTCTCATTGACGGAAACGGTGATGTGGTATCTCATGAAAATGAAGAATTTTTGCCAAACGAAGATGGCAATACCAATCTCGCCGAAGTCCTTGGTAAAGAGATTGAGCCCGAAGGATTTTCTGTTTTTAAGGATTATGACGGCACGGTAAAATACATTGCAACCGCTGCCGTGGACAATCCGGGATGGACAGTCGGCGTATATCAGAATAAATCAATTCTAACCTTTTCGGTTGTAAGAAACATAGCACCGGTAATCTTTTTAGCTGTCATACTTTGTGTGGTGGGAATGATACTTACCTGGAGAGAAATCAAAAAGACCTTAAAACCGATAGGAAATATCTGTGATTTCATAGTGGAAAAAATCGTAGGACCGGAAAATATGAAACCGGGCAAATCCGAGATGGAAGAGATAAATTCCCTTGTAGATGTAATGCAGGCGAGTTTGCTTGATGTTATTAGAGCTACAAAGGACAAGTCAGGTATTATCCGCGACAATATGGAAAATACCAAGATGAGAATTTCATCAATGAATGACGGTATTAGCGATATTTCCGGACTTATGGCAGAGGCCGGAGAAAGCATGAATGTGCAGACAGAGAGTATAAACAATGTAAGTGATGTATTTATGCAGCTGAGACAAGCATCGGATGACCTTGCGGAAGGCGCCGGGGAGATAGCAACAAAGTCTGAGGAAATTAGAGACAAGGTGGATGAGATAGTGCCGGCTCTCATAGAAAACAAGAGCAGGGCTACGGACAGACTCAAAGATACCAGAGAAAAACTCGAAGCGGCCATAAAGGGAGCTCAGGTAATAAGCCAGATTTCCGATGTGACAGAGGCAATAAGCCAGATAGCTTCACAGACCAATCTGCTCGCTTTGAACGCCTCAATTGAGGCGGCAAGAGCAGGAGAAGCCGGAAAAGGATTTGCGGTGGTTGCAGGGGAAATAAACGGTCTTAGCAACGATACCGCCAATGAAATAGAAAAGGTAAGCTCTCTTACTGCACAGGTGCTTAAAAATGTAGATGCGCTTTCCAGAGAGGCTGATGCCATCCTTAAGTTTATGGATGAGGTTGTGCTTGAGGATTATGAGAAATTTGAAAAACTGGCTGTGGACTACAGGGATGATTCGGAGTTTTTTGCTCACTCGGGTTCGTCGTTCGGAGCTCAGGCCGAGGAACTTACCGCGGCCGTAGACCAGGCTTCGGAACTTGTATCACAGACTACAAGCGAGCAGAAGAGGCTCGATGAGAATCTGATTATGATAAGGGATAATTTATCACAGATTACACAGGCTTCTGAAGAGATTACATCGGATACGGGCGAAGTATTCGATAATGTAAATATGTTAAAGGAAACAGTGGATACATTCAGGATATAACGGAGGATTTATAATATGAACGACAGATATGTCTCACCGCTTTCAGAGAGATATTCAAGCAAGGAGATGCAGTATATTTTCTCGCCGGAGAAAAAGTTCCGTACTTGGCGAAGACTCTGGATAGCTCTGGCCGAGACTGAGATGGAGCTTGGCCTTTCCGAAAACGGCAGGCCGGTTATCACACAGGAGCAGATAGATGAACTTAAAAGCCACGCTGATGATATTAATTTCGATGTGGCAAAGGCGAGGGAGAAAGAGGTGCGCCATGATGTAATGAGTCATGTATATGCGTACGGAGTGCAATGCCCGAAGGCTGCAGGTATTATTCATCTCGGAGCCACAAGCTGCTATGTCGGAGACAATACCGACATCATCCTTATGGATGAGGCTTTAAAACTCGTGCATAAAAAACTTGTAAATGTAATTGAAAAGCTTTCGCGGTTTGCGGATGAATACAAGAATCAGCCGACACTTGCGTTTACTCATTTCCAGCCGGCACAGCCGACTACCGTAGGTAAAAGAGCTACTCTCTGGATAAATGAGTTTATGATGGATTTGGAGGATCTCGAATATGTCAGGGCATCCCTCCGTCTCCTTGGCTCAAAGGGTACGACGGGTACTCAGGCAAGTTTTAAAGAACTTTTTAACGGAGACGATGAGACTATAGATAAAATCGACCCGATGATAGCAGAAAAGATGGGATTTGAGGGCTGCGTACCGGTGTCCGGACAGACCTATTCGAGAAAGGTTGACACGAGGGTGCTTAATGTTCTCGCAGGCATCGCAGCAAGTGCGACCAAGATGTCAAACGATATCAGACTCCTTCAGCATCTTAAAGAAGTGGAAGAACCGTTTGAAAAGAACCAGATTGGCTCATCTGCAATGGCGTATAAAAGAAACCCTATGAGAAGCGAAAGGATTGCATCACTTTCAAGGTATGTAATCGCTGATGCACTTAATCCGGCCATTACTTCCGCAACCCAGTGGTTTGAGAGGACGCTTGACGATTCGGCAAACAAGAGACTGTCTGTCCCGGAAGGTTTTCTGGCAATTGACGGCATCTTAGACCTATGTATAAATGTCACAGACGGACTTAAGGTATATCCGAAGGTTATTGAAAAACATTTCATGGCAGAGATACCGTTTATGGCAACGGAAAACATTATGATGGATGCTGTTAAAGCAGGAGGAAACAGACAGGAGCTTCATGAGAAAATAAGACAGCTTTCAATGGAAGCGGGCAAGACGGTAAAAGAAGAAGGTAAGGAAAACAATCTTGCCGAACTTATTGCAAAAGACCCGGCTTTCGGACTTACCAGAGAGCAGATCGAAAACAATTTCAAACCTGAACTTTATGTCGGCAGAGCGCCGAGACAGGTGGAGGTTTATTTAAAAGATGTGGTAAAACCGGTGATTGATAAGTATTCTTCAGAGATAGGACTTACTGCTGAAATAAATGTATAGTCACCTGAGACGAAAACCGATTGTCAACCTTATTGCAAAGTAATGGTTGACAATCGGTTTTCGTTGTATATAATTATAGTCGTGACAGAAATTAATTACTATAATTATGAGGTGATGAAATGAAAAAACTATCTGTATCTGAAATGGCTGTTACGGCAGTGATGACGGCGGTTTGCTGTGTGCTGGGACCTTTAAGTGTGCCGGTGGGACCGGTGCCTGTATCTTTGGGTATACTCGGAGTTTTACTCTCTGTTTACATCCTTGGAAGGCTTAAGGGGACGATTGCCGTAGTGATTTATATTCTTATCGGATTTGCAGGCGTACCGGTTTTTGCGGGATTTACATCCGGAGCCGGAAAACTTCTCGGACCGACCGGAGGATATTTAATAGGATATATCTTCCTTGCTCTTATTATGGGCAGTGTAGTTGATAAATTCGCGGGGAAGCATGTGATTATAATAGCGGGTATGATAGGCGGAGTAGCCGTATGTTATGCTTTCGGAACAGCCTGGCTTGCCTATCAGGCATCAATGACACCGCAGGCGGCTCTTATGGCAGGAGTTGTGCCGTTTATTCCGTTTGACCTTGCAAAGATTGCCATTACTGCGATACTCGCTCCGCAGATAAAAAGTGCTCTTGTCAAATCAGGTATATACAGAGCGTGTGAATGCCGTTGAATTTTCCGGTGTAATTTAGTATAATATCCTCTATATGCCAACGGCAGTATGTGTGGAGGAAATATGTTAGACGGTTTTTTTTATAAACTAGGAATTGATATAGGTTCAACTACGGTAAAGGTGGCTCTTCTTGATAATGAGGACACCATCCTTTTCTCGGATTACGAAAGGCATTTTGCCAATATAAGGGAAACTCTTAAAAACCTCCTTGAAAAGGCGTATGCAAAGAGCGGCGAAGTCAGAATCGCCCCGGTCATTACCGGCTCGGGCGGTCTTGCTTTAGCCAAGCATCTGGGCATACCCTTTGTACAGGAGGTTATTGCGGTTTCTAAGGCTCTAAAGGAGGCCGCACCACAGACCGATGTCGCAATAGAGCTTGGCGGAGAAGATGCCAAGATTATCTATTTTGAGGGAAAGAATGTTGAGCAGAGAATGAACGGAATCTGCGCCGGCGGTACAGGTTCTTTTATTGACCAGATGGCTTCCCTTATACAGACGGATGCATCGGGGCTTAACGAATATGCCAAAAATTATAAGGCTCTTTATCCCATAGCAGCCCGCTGCGGAGTATTTGCAAAGACTGATATCCAGCCTCTTATAAACGAGGGTGCTACCAGGGAAGACCTTGCGGCTTCTATTTTTCAGGCGGTGGTCAACCAGACCATATCAGGTCTTGCCTGCGGTAAGCCGATAAGAGGTCATGTGGCTTTTTTAGGCGGACCGCTTCACTTTCTTTCTGAACTTAAAAGCGCCTTTATAAGAACTCTTAAACTCGACGAAGAACACATTATAAATCCCGACAATTCCCATCTGTTTGCAGCCATAGGTTCAGCGCTTAATTTTGATGAGAATTATACATATGAACTCTCGGAAGTAATAGAAAAACTTTCGGGAGAACTTAAGATGGAATTTGAAGTGGAAAGAATGGAGCCTTTGTTTGCAGGTGAAGATGAGTACAGAGAATTTACCAGCCGACATGGCAAGGCTTCGGTGGAAAAGGGTTCACTTGCGGAATACCACGGCAAATGTTTCCTCGGTATTGATGCCGGCTCAACCACTACAAAGGTAGCTGTTGTAGGAGAGGACGGCAGTCTTTTGTATTCTTTCTACAGCAATAACAACGGAAGCCCTCTTGCTACCAGTATAAAGGCTATGAAGGAGATACATTCTCTTTTAAATGATGATGCGCAGATAGTATATTCATGTTCGACGGGATACGGCGAAGCTCTTTTAAAGTCGGCTCTTATGCTTGATGAGGGTGAGGTGGAGACTGTAGCACATTATTATGCGGCAGCGTTTTTTAACCCGGCGGTTGACTGCATACTCGACATCGGCGGACAGGACATGAAGTGCATCAAGATAAAAGACGGTGCTGTAGATTCGGTAATGCTTAATGAAGCATGTTCTTCCGGATGCGGCTCTTTCATAGAGACTTTTGCAAAATCACTTAATTTTTCGGTTCAGGATTTTGCCAAAGAGGCACTTTTTGCAAGGCACCCTATCGACCTGGGTACAAGATGCACGGTATTTATGAATTCCAAGGTAAAACAGGCACAAAAAGAAGGCGCCAGCGTTGCCGATATATCGGCCGGACTGGCTTATTCGGTTATAAAAAATGCTCTCTTTAAGGTAATAAAGCTGTCGGATGCATCGGAACTCGGAAAGAATGTGGTTGTGCAGGGCGGTACATTCTACAATGATGCGGTACTTCGTTCGTTTGAAAAAATTGCAAATGTTGAGGTGGTGCGCCCTGATATAGCGGGTATAATGGGTGCGTTCGGCTGTGGACTTATAGCAAGGGAAAGGTATAAGGAGGGGATAAATACCTCCATGCTTTCCATAGAAGAGATAGAAAATCTGACCTATGAAACAAAGCTTTCAAGGTGTAAGGGATGTACCAACAGATGTATTCTTACCATAAACAATTTCTCCGGAGGCAGGAGTTTTATCACGGGAAACCGCTGTGAAAAGGGACTCGGCAAGGAGAAGACCAAGAGTGATATTCCAAATCTTTTTGAATACAAAAACAAGAGACTGTTTTCGTACAAGCCTCTTTCGGCAAAGGAAGCGGAGCGCGGAAGTGTGGGGCTGCCAAGGGTACTTAATTTCTATGAAAATTATCCTTTCTGGTTCACCTTCTTTACGAGCCTTAAATTCAGGGTACTCCTTTCTCCTGCCGGCGGAAGAAAGATATATGAGATGGGTATAGAGTCAATTCCGAGTGAGTCGGAGTGTTATCCGGCCAAACTTGCACACGGACATATCGCGTGGCTTATAGATAAGGATGTGGACTTTATTTTCTATCCGTCTGTGCCATACGAAAGACGGGAGTTTGAAGATTCGGACAATCATTATAACTGCCCGATTGTCACATCATACAGCGAAAATATAAAAAACAATGTGGATGAGATTACATCGGGAAAGGTGAGGTTTTTAAATCCGTTTCTCTCGTTTGAATCTGAAGAGATTATTGGTGAAAAACTCATAGAGATATTCGGAAAGGAATTCGGTATTTCGGCTTCCGAAGTAAGGGCTGCGGTACGCGCGGCATGGGAAGAACAGGCAAATGAAAGACGGGATATTTTAAGAAAAGGTAAGGAGACCCTTGAATATCTTGAGAAAACCGGAGGCAAAGGAATAGTTCTTGCCGGAAGACCGTATCATCTCGATCCGGAAATAAATCACGGTATACCCGAACTTATCACATCCTACGGAATAGCTGTGCTTACCGAAGACTCGGTGTCAAATCTCGGAGAGATAGAAAGACCTCTTATAGTGCTCGACCAGTGGATGTATCATTCGAGACTTTATGCTGCGGCAAACTTTGTAAAGACGAGGGACAATCTTGACCTTATACAGCTCAACTCCTTTGGCTGTGGTCTTGATGCCGTTACCACCGATGCGGTAAATGATATATTGAGAAAGAGCGGCAAGATTTATACCTGCCTTAAAATCGACGAGGTTAACAATCTCGGAGCAGCCAAAATCCGTATCCGTTCCCTGCTCGCTGCAATAAGGGTCAAGGAAGAAAGAGGCGAAAGACGCGAAATTGCAACGACAGCATACGACAAAAAACCTTTTACAGAGCAGATGTTTAAGGACGGATATACTATTATTTCACCGCAGATGTCTCCGATACATTTCGACCTTATTGAGACTGCTTTCCATGCGGAAGGATTCAATATAGTCGTATCTGATGCCACCGACAGACAGTCTGTGGATATGGGACTTAAATATGTTAATAACGATGCCTGTTATCCGTCGCTTATCACCGTAGGACAGATAATGACAGAGGTAATGAGCGGTAAATACGATCTTGACCGTACAGCGATAATCATTACCCAGACGGGCGGAGGATGCAGGGCGTCAAATTATATAGGATTTATAAGAAGAGCTCTTGAAAAAACGGGACATGGCAATATACCGGTTATATCCCTTAATCTTTCGGGACTTGAGGGTAATCCGGGATTTAAGATTACCTGGCCGCTTTTAAAGAGAGGTATAATGGGACTTGTCTGGGGAGACATATTTATGAAGTGCCTCTACGCAACAAGGCCATATGAGGCTGAGGAAGGGGCGGCAAATGCTCTCCATGAGAAATTAAAGTCAGAGTGCAACGCCCTTCTTTCAAGGAAAAAGGCTCCTACAATCAGAGAGTATACGAAGATGTGTAAAAAGATTGTAAGGGAGTTTGATACCCTAAAGAGAAGGGATATCAAAAAGCCAAGGGTCGGAGTTGTTGGAGAAATTCTTGTTAAATTCCACCCCGGAGCAAACAATCATCTTGTGGAACTGCTTGAGAAGGAAGGTGCCGAGGCAGTGGTGCCGGATTTGCTGGACTTTTTTAACTATTGTTTTTATAACGCCAACTTTAAGGCTAAAGAGCTTGGCAAAAGTAAAAAGACGGCTTTTTTATGCAACCTCGGTATAAGAGGACTTGAACTTTTAAGAAGTCCTGCCACAAAGGCTTACAAAAAGAGCGTCCACTTTAAGCCGCCCGTTCCGATACAGACACTTGCGCGTTATGCTGAGCCTATAGTATCATTAGGTAATCAGACGGGAGAAGGATGGTTTTTGACCGGAGAAATGATAGAACTCATAAAGAGCGGAGCTTCGAATATTGTCTGCACACAGCCGTTTGCCTGCCTGCCCAACCATATAGTAGGCAAGGGCGTAATAAAGAAACTCAGACATGAATATCCGGAATCAAATATTGTAGCAATAGACTACGACCCGGGTGCAAGTGAGGTAAACCAGCTCAACAGAATTAAACTTATGCTATCAAATGCTAGGTAAACCGGAGGGTTATATGATATACAATTTACAACGAAAATTCGG
>CAJOOU010000205.1 GCA_905236735.1 uncultured Eubacterium sp.
ACTATACCTATTACAATATAGTAAATAACTCCTCCTATCGCCACAAAGCTGAGTCTGCCGACAAAATTCATCCTCTTGCCGAGCACGGCATCTCCTA
Organism: uncultured Eubacterium sp.; assembly: GCA_905236735.1. Taxonomy (GTDB): domain Bacteria; phylum Bacillota; class Clostridia; order Lachnospirales; family Lachnospiraceae; genus RUG14243. The sequence goes on from CAJOOU010000205.1 coordinate 98, forward strand.
TTACCTCTCCGATGATAATTGCAGCAAGCCCTATAACAATTGCTCCTCTTCCGCTGTTAACATCGGCAAAGCCGGAGTACTGCGACAAAAGTCCGCCGCTTGCCGCAACAAGTCCGTTTGACAGACACAGACCGATAAGTTCCATATTCTTTATCGCTATGCCCTGAGCCTTGCTCATATTCGGATTGCATCCGGTAGCCCTTATCGCACTTCCAAGCTCCGTACCGAAAAACCAGTACATTACAGCAATGATAAAGATGCAGAAAAGACCGCCTACTATAATTGCATGGTTAATATTTCTTGATGAGAGTATCAGATTGTATTTATCCACCGAAAGTGCCTTGTTTGCTCCTCCTATTATATGCAGATTAATGGAATAAAGTGCTATCTGTGTAAGTATTCCCGCAAGTATGGGAGGTATGCCAAGCTTGGTGTGAAAAAGTCCGGTCACCAGTCCGGCAAGCATTCCCGCAAGCGTGGCTGCCAAAAGAGCAGCCCATATATTCCAGCCGCTTGTTGTAAGCACCACAGTCACAGCTCCTCCTGTTGCCATAGAGCCGTCAACTGTAAGGTCGGCAAAGTTAAGCACCCTGAATGTTATATAAAGTCCAAGGGCCATTATGCCCCAGATAAGTCCCTGAGCAACATTTGACGGCAAAGCGTTAAAAAAGTTGACAGGGTTTAATGATGCAAAATATGCAGCCATTTATATTATCCTCCCGGTTTTGAAAATATTTTCAAAAGAAATTCCAATGTGACAAGAAAGGCCACCGGTGCATCTTCGGCACCGATGGCGAATTTCAAAAATGCATATGTATTTTACACTAAAATTTATTCCTCTGCAATAGCTTCATATCCGTCAGGAATGGTGATACCAAGAGCTTCAGCGTTTGCCGCATTGTACTCTTTAACCACATTCGGGGCATACTGGATTTCCATCGTTGACGGGTCAGCTCCGTTTACAAGTATCTCGTATGCCATTTCTCCTGTTGCATATCCAAGATCATAGTACGAAATTGAGAGGGTTGCCACTCCGCAGCCTGTGCATATACCTTCTTCTCCGGCAAATACAGGTGTGCCGTCTGCCAGTACCACATTGGCAATGGCTTCAGTACAATCAGCTGCCGTATTGTCTGTAGGAATATAAATCACATCACAGCCTGTTGATGCGCTCTGGGTTACTGCAGCGACATCATTTGAATCCGCAAATGTGTATTCGGATACGGTGTATCCCATCTCCTCGAGATAGCCTGTGATAACCGTAGCCTGGTACTTACTGTTAGGCTCTGCCGAGCAGTAAAGTATACCTATGGTCTGTGCATCAGGGAAAATTTCCTTTATGCACTCAGCCTGCTGGTCGAGTGGTGCAAGGTCTGATGTACCTGATACATTTGTACCCGTTATACCTGTCCAGTCATCTATATCCATTGCTGTAGCATAGTCAGTAACCGAAGTGCCGAGAACAGGGATATCGCTTGTTGAAGCAATAGCTGCCTGAAGAGCTGCTGTGGCATTTGCCATAATCAGGTCGTACTGGTTTGCAACAAAGGTGTTTGTAATAGTTGAGCAGGTCGCCGAATCGCCCTGTGCAGTCTGGATATCAAAGGTAACACCGTCGCCGAGTTTCTCTTTTAACGCGTCCTGGAATCCCTGTGTAGCCGCATCAAGAGCCGGATGCTCTACAAGCTGGCAAACTCCAATTGTATAGCTTTCTGCTGTTTCAGAAACATCACTTGCTTCTGCCGATGCATCTGCAGATGCTCCTTCATTTGCATCTGTCTCTCCGCATGCAGCAAGAGCCATCACCATACAAAGCGCCATGATAAGCGCAAGAATCTTTTTCATTTTCATAAGTTTATCCTCCTTATTGGTTTATCGCTTTAAAGCGTTAACACTTTTATGATAGCTTTTTTTTTAAAAATGTCAATAATCAATTTTGAATCACACCTATTACCATAATTTATTGCCACACCTACAAATCAAGTTCGCATATCCTCTCCTTAAGTCCGCTGTATCTCCTCTGTTGCATTACATTGTCCTCCATTTGGGAAAATGTCTCATCCGAACCCACAAGAACCACGCATTTTTTTGCCCTTGTTATGGCCGTATAAAGAATGTTTCTATTGAGTAACATTTTAGGCCCTCCAAGTAGCGGAATGACCACAGCCGGATACTCACTTCCCTGAGATTTGTGTATGGTAATGGCATAGGCATGCTCTATATCATCCAGGAGTTTGAACTCATATTCAACCATCCTACCATCATCAAATTCTATCTTCATAAGTTCGGAAAATGCGTTTATCTCCCTTATTATCCCCATATCTCCGTTAAAAACTCCAAGCCCCTTTTCCACAGGTATGCCATATTTGTTTTGAATTTCCCACTCAAGCTGATAATTGTTTTTTATCTGCATAACCTTATCGCCCTCGCGGAAAATCCTCTCACCATGCTCCTTTTCCCTCTTACTTTCATCCGAAGGATTCAGATAGCTTTGAAGTACCCTGTTAAGGTTATCCACTCCGAGGGCTCCTTTTCTGGTAGTCGTAAGCACCTGTACATCAAACGGCTCAGCCTCAACATATTTAGGCATCTTTTCATAGACCAGCTGCAGGGTGACATTTATTATCTTTTGGGCATCATAACGCTTAAGAAAGAAAAAATCCCTGCTCTTATTGTCAAGAATCACCTTTTCCCCGTTGTTTATCTTATGCGCATTTACAATGATGTCACTCTCCTTTGCCTGTCGGAAAATCCTCGAAAGAGTAACCATAGGAAACTGCTCCGACGCAATTATATCCTTAAGCACACTG
>CAJOOU010000206.1 GCA_905236735.1 uncultured Eubacterium sp.
AAAAAACAGCTTATTTCTTTTATAAAAAGACTTGATGAAAATGTGCGTATGCAGAATATGAAGGAGGAAAAAAATTAATGCTTGGAAAAATCGGCAAAAGCGTAAGGCAATACAAATTCCATTCAATTATTGCACCGATATTTACTATCGGAGAAGTTTTTTTTGAAGTGCTTATCCCGTATCTGATGGCGCTGATGATTGATAATGGATTTTCGTCGGAGGATTTGCCTTATATCAAAAAAATAGGATTCTGGATGCTGCTTTGTGCAATAGGAGGTCTGGCCTGCGGTATATTTTCCGGAAGGTATGCGGCTATTGCATCGAGCGGTCTGGCGCAGAATCTGAGACAGGATGTTTACTACAAAATACAGGAGTTTTCTTTTGAAAATATAGACAAGTTCTCTACGGCTTCTCTTGTTACGAGGCTTACAACCGATATTACCAATGTGCAGAATGCATATCAGATGGTAATAAGGATGCTCATCAGAGGGCCTATAATGATGATATTCTCACTTATAATGGCATTTATGATGAGCAAGAGTCTGTCTGTGATTTTCCTTGTGGCGATACCTGTGCTTGCGATATTTTTGTTTTATATTACGACTCATGCCCATCCGTACTTCAAAAAGATGTTTGAAGAGTATGATAACCTTAATACTGTTGTAAGGGAAAACCTTATAGGTGTCAGAACCGTAAAAGCCTATGTAAGAGAGGAAGAAGAAATCGGCAAATTCAATATTATCTCAGACCTTATGGTAAGATGGTCAACCAAGGCTGAGAGTCTCCTTGTTCTCATGGATCCGGTTATGTTTGGTGCTATTTATGTATGTACTCTTGTATGCTCATATTTCGGTGCGAGAATGATAGTATCGGAAAGTATGACAACGGGAACTCTTATGAGCCTTTTTACCTATGCAGTACAGATTCTTACAAGTATGATGATGCTTTCTATGGTTTTGGTGCAGATAGTTATGGCTATGGCTTCTGTAAACCGTATAGTTGAGGTACTTGATGAGGAAAGCTCACTTACCAATCCGGACAATCCTGTAATGGAGGTTAAAGACGGCTCTATTGATTTTGAAAACATGAACTTTGGTTACAGTGACGGAGCCGATAAATACATTTTAAGGGATGTAAATCTTCATATTGATTCCGGAGAGGTTATCGGTATTATCGGTGGTACCGGTAGTTCAAAGTCATCGCTCGTAAACCTTATTTCGAGGCTTTATGATGTAAAAGATGGCTCGGTTAAGGTGGGCGGAGTTGATGTCAGGGATTATGATATCGAGACTCTCAGAAATAAGGTGGCAGTAGTACTGCAGAAAAATGAGCTTTTCTCAGGCACTATCAAAGAAAACCTCAGATGGGGTAAGGAAGATGCCACAGACGAGGAAATAATCAATGCCTGCCGGCTGGCTCAGGCAGATGAGTTCATAGAAAAATTTGACGATAAATATGATACCTACATTGAGCATGGCGGACGCAATGTATCGGGTGGTCAGAAACAAAGGCTTTGTATAGCCAGAGCCCTTCTTAAAGACCCGAAAGTACTTATACTTGACGATTCCACAAGCGCCGTTGATACGGCTACAGATGCTAAAATCCAGGCCGGATTCAAGAGTTATATACCTGATGTAACAAAACTTATTATAGCTCAGAGAATAAGCTCCGTAATGAACGCGGATAAGATTATTGTCCTTGATGAAGGCAATGTTGTGGGATTCGGCTCACATGATGAACTTATGGCTAATAATACTATTTACAGAGAAGTATATGAATCACAGCAGAAGGGAGGCGATTTTGATGAGCAGTAATGAAAGAGAAGACCTTAAAAAAGTGGCTCAAAGGAGCGGCCCGCCTCAAAGAGGGGCGGTATATCTCGGAGAAAAGCCTTCAATCGGTAAAACCCTTGTAAGACTTCTTTCGTATATCAGAAACGGATATGGGATACATTTCTTTGTGGTCTGCATCTGCCTGATACTTGCATCACTCGGACAGGTTGCGGGAACATATCTTTTGAGATATCTGATTGATGACTATATCACTCCGTTTATAGGAGCCGACAATCCTGATTATTCGACACTGTATCTGATAATAGGAGCCATGATAACGGCCTATATAACGACTATAGCTACGACCTATATTTATAACAGACTTATGATTACCGTAAGTCAGGGCGTAATGAACAGGCTTAGAAAAGAAATGTTTGAGCATATGGAGTCGCTTTCGCTTAAATACTTTGATACAAATTCAAACGGCGACCTTATGAGCAGATATACCAATGATGCGGATACCTTAAGAATGTTTTTGAGCCGTGGTATGACTCAGATGCTTTCGGGAATAGTTACGGTAATATCGGTGTTTGTTTCAATGATTACCTTAAGTATTCCTTTGACGGGAGTTGTGGTTCTGCTTATTATCGTTATGCTTGTGCTTACGAGAAAGATAGGCGGTCTTTCGGCAAAGTATTACCGTGCACAGCAAAGCTCGCTTGGCAAGGTAAACGGGTTTGTCGAGGAGATGATTGGCGGACAGAAGGTTATAAAGGTATTCTGCCATGAAGAAGAGGCAAAGAAGGAGTTTAAAGAGCTTAATGATGAGCTTTTTGAAAATGCTTCCAAGGCCAATATACTTACCAACATACTTATGCCTATTATGGCACAGCTCGGAAACCTGACATATCTGATCATCGCCATAGTCGGTGCCACCTTTGCGGTTACGGGAATACTTCCGATTACACTCGGAATACTTGCATCCTTCCTTACATTTACAAAGAACCTTATGCAGCCGATTGCCATGCTTTCACAGCAGATTAATGCGGTAATAATGTCGATAGCCGGTGCGGAGAGAATTTTTAACCTTCTAGATGAGGAGCCTGAGGTTGATGAAGGACAGACCGTTTTGGTTAATGCAGAGATTGCGGAAGACGGCAGCGTTACAGAGTCAAAGAAGGGATCACATCACTGGGCATGGAAAAAATCTGACGGAAGTTTTGTTAAACTTTCCGGTGATGTCAGATTTAACGGTGTCGATTTCGGTTATAATGATGAAAAACTTGTGCTTAAAGACCTTAATCTGTTCGCCAAGCCCGGAAACAAGATTGCCTTTGTCGGACATACCGGTGCAGGTAAAACGACGATAACAAACCTGATAAACAGATTTTATGATATAGGTAAAGGCGAGATTTTATATGACGGTATAAATGTTAAAGACATAAAGAAGGCTGACCTAAGACATTCTCTCGGAATAGTACTTCAGGATACCCATCTTTTTACCGGAACAATCAGGGAAAATATCAGATTCGGTAAACTTGATGCGACGGATGAGGAAGTGGTTAATGCAGCGAAGCTTGCAAACGCCCATTATTTCATATCTCATCTTAAGGATGGGTATGACACGGTAATAGATGATGACGGCGGTTCGCTTTCACAGGGACAGTGCCAGCTTTTGGCTATTGCAAGGGCTGCAGTGGCTGATCCGCCTGTACTTATTTTAGATGAAGCGACTTCTTCAATTGATACAAGGACGGAGGCTGTAATTTCCGAAGGTATGGATCGTCTTATGGAAGGAAGGACCGTATTTGTAATAGCGCACAGATTATCAACCGTACAAAATGCAAATGTTATACTTGTACTTGAAAACGGCAGGGTAATTGAGCGCGGCGACCATGATGAGCTTATGAATCAGAAGGGTACATATTATAAACTATATACCGGCTCGTTTGCTGAAGGATAAAAATCTGCCGCGTCCTCGGGCGCGGCAGATTTTTGAAATCGCGGTTGTAATATGTGAAAAATGCAGTTATACTTTAAGGCATGGATATTAGTTTTGCCCCGATGGAGGGGATAACAGGATATATATACAGAAATGCTCATCATAAATTTTTTAAGGGCGTAAAAAGATATTTTACGCCCTTTATTGTTGCTAATCAGACCAGACATCTTAAAACAAGGGAAAGACGGGATGCTCTGCCTGAGAACAATAAAGGGATGAACATAGTGCCTCAGATTTTGGGGCATAACCCGGATGATGTGATATTTACCGCAAAGGCAATGAAGCAGCTGGGCTATAATGAGATTAACCTTAATTTCGGCTGTCCTTCCGCTACTGTTTTTACAAAAGGAAGAGGGGCGGGGATGTTATCAGATACCGTAAAGATGAATAAATTTCTCGATAATCTTTTTAACGGTCTTAAAGATGAGGGGATGGATATTTCAGTAAAGACGAGGTTGGGAGTTTCGGATGAGGATGAAATTGATTCTTTGATGAAGGTATATAATTCATATCCTTTAAAGGAACTTATCATACATGCAAGGGTAAGAGAGGACTTTTACAACGGAAAACCGAGATTCGAGGCTTTTAAAAGAGCGCTTGATATGTCAAACTGTCCCGTAATATATAACGGAGATGTTTTTACTTTAGATGATTATGAAAGAATAATAAATGATTTTCCCGATATTATGGAAATCATGATAGGACGGGGATTGCTTGTAAATCCTGCACTTGGCGATAAAATTGCAAGAAATAATTCGTTTTATGTCAACGATTTTATCGGATTCCACAATAAGATTTATGATGATTATTCCACAATATTTATGGATGAAGTAAATACACTCCACAAGATGAAGGAACTATGGGTATATTGGGAAGGGCTTTTTACAGGCTTTTGCAAAGATATTAAAAAAATCAAAAAAACAAAAAACGCCTTGGAATACAAGGCACTGACGAGAAATTTATTTGAAGGAATTCTTGCACAACGGGAGGTGTTTTGATGGGTATTGAAGTTTACGGAGAGCTTATAAACGCAGCTGTTTCGGCAAGAAATAATGCATATATTCCGTATTCCGGATTTGCTGTGGGTGCGGCCGTACTTACAGAAGATGGTAATATTTACAGCGGCTGTAATATAGAAAACTCTTCTTACGGAGCAACTGTCTGTGCGGAAAGAACTGCGATTTTTAAGGCAGTATCCGAAGGGGAAACCGGAATAAGTGCGATAGCCGTATGCGGAGGACCTAAATCCATAGGTATCGAGCAGTACTGTATGCCATGCGGTATCTGCAGACAGGTTCTGGCAGAGTTTGCCGCAAAAGATGCTCAGGTTATTGTGGCCAGGTCTTTAGATGATTATAAGGTCTTTGCAATTGATGAGCTTTTGCCTTGCGCATTTAAACTGTAAAGGAGTAATAATGAGATTTGTAATACAGAGAGTAAACAAAGCTTCGGTAATAATTGACGGGGAAATTACCGGAGAAATAAAAAAAGGTTTTCTTGTTCTTGTAGGCGTGGGAGAAGGGGATACGGAAGAAATTGCCGATAAAATGATGTCCAAACTGTGCAGGATGAGAATTTTTGACGATGAAAACGGAAAGACGAATCTTGGTTTAAATGATGTGGAAGGAGAGCTTCTTTTGGTATCGCAGTTTACCCTGTATGCTGACTGCAAAAAAGGCAACAGACCTTCGTTTGCAAAGGCTGCAGGAGCAGAGCTCGGAGAAAACCTGTATGATTATTGCGTAAAATATGCAAAAGGGAAAGGTTTTAATGTGCAGACCGGACGCTTTGGCGCAGATATGAAGGTAGAGCTTGAAAATGACGGACCTTTTACCGTGATTCTGGATTCTGATAAGTTATAATATAATAAGCTGCTATAACCTAATGTTAAAGCTGATATAATAAAATAAAATAACATCTGTAATTGAATTTACGGGGAAAAAGTCTTATCATAGGTGATAGGACTTTTTTAACCGGAGGAATGATTAAATGGAATATAAAATTGGTGTTATTTCGGGCGACGGAATCGGGCCTGAAATAGTAGGTGAAGCAAAAAAGGTACTTGACGCTGTGGGAGTAAAATACGGCCACAGCTTTATATATGATGAGATACTTATGGGCGGAATTTCGATTGACAAGACCGGAGAGCCGCTTACAGACGAAGCTATTAAACAGGCTAAAGCATCTGATGCGGTACTGATGGGGTCTATCGGAGGCAATACTGCCACCTCTCCCTGGTATAAGCTGCCGCCGGAAAAAAGACCGGAAGCCGGACTTTTAAAACTCAGAAAATCTCTTAACCTGTTTGCAAATCTTCGCCCGGCATATCTCTACGAAGAGCTTAAAGCTGCCTGCCCGCTCAGGGATGATATTATAGGCGAAGGATTTGATATGGCCATTATGAGAGAACTTACCGGAGGACTCTATTTCGGCGAAAGACATACTGAAGAGGTAGACGGCAGAAGGCAGGCTACAGATACACTTACTTATAACGAAGACGAAATAAGGAGAATCACCATCAAGGCCTTTGATATAGCCCAAAAGAGAAGAAAAAAGGTCACCAGCGTTGACAAAGCAAATGTGCTCGACTCATCAAGGCTTTGGAGAGCGGTGGTAGAAGAGGTTGCAAAGGATTATCCTGATGTTACATATGAGCATATGCTTGTGGATAATGCAGCAATGCAGCTGGTAAAAGATCCGGGACAGTTTGATGTGATGCTTACGGAGAATATGTTCGGAGATATTTTATCGGATGAGGCATCAATGGTGACCGGTTCGATAGGAATGCTTTCATCGGCATCATTTAACGATACCAGATTCGGACTTTATGAGCCGAGCGGCGGAAGCGCTCCGGATATTGCCGGAAAAGGAATTGCCAATCCTATAGCAACAATTTTAAGCGCGGCAATGATGCTCAGATATTCATTTGACCTCGACAAAGAGGCTGATGCCATAGAAGACGCTGTAAGAGCCGTCCTTAAAGAAGGCTACAGAACGATAGATATTATGCCTCAGAAAGGTGAAAGCCTCGATGGGATTAAACAGACAGGTACTAAAGAAATGGGCGATTTAATCGCGGAAAGGATTTAATTATGAGTAAAGAATTAGTTTCAAGCATTGACAGAGCTCCTGCAAGGTCGCTTTTTAACGCACTTGGAATAACCGATGAAGAGCTCAGAAAGCCGCTTATCGGTATTGTATGCTCGTATAATGAGATTGTACCGGGACATATGAATCTCGATAAAATAGCTGAGGCTGTAAAACTTGGTGTGGCCGAAGCCGGTGGAACTCCGATAATGTTCCCGGCTATTGCCGTATGCGACGGTATTGCAATGGGACATATAGGAATGAAGTATTCGCTTGTTACCCGTGATCTTATTGCTGATTCTACGGAAGCAATGGCTATTGCCCATCAGTTTGACGGACTTGTAATGATTCCCAACTGTGATAAGAATGTGCCGGGACTTTTGATGGCGGCGGCAAGAGTTAATGTCCCTACTACTTTTGTATCGGGAGGTCCTATGCTCGCCGGTCATGTGGGTGGTAAAAAACGCTCGCTCTCATCTATGTTTGAGGCTGTGGGAGAGCATGCTGCCGGTACTCTTTCTGAAGAGGGCGTAAAGGAATTTGAGTGCAATGTCTGTCCGACATGCGGCTCATGCTCGGGCATGTATACGGCAAACTCCATGAACTGCCTTACAGAGGCTCTCGGTATGGGACTTAAGGGTAATGGTACCATTCCCGCTGTTTATTCAGAGCGAATAAAACTCGCAAAGCATGCGGGCATGGCTGTTATGAATCTTATTGAAAAAAACATAAGACCCAGGGATATTATTACAAAAGATGCCATTTTAAATGCGCTTACGGTAGACATGGCACTCGGATGCTCAACAAATTCAATGCTTCATCTGCCGGCAATTGCCCATGAAATCGGCTTTGATTTTGATATCAGAATGGCAAATGAAATATCGGAAAAGACTCCAAACCTTTGTCATCTTGCTCCGGCAGGTCCGACATATATGGAGGATTTGAATGAGGCTGGCGGTGTATATGCTGTAATGAATCAGCTCGCATCCGCAGGGCTTCTTAATACAGATTGTATGACAATAACCGGAAATACAATCGGTGAGAATATTAAAGATGCCGTTAATAAAAATACTGAGGTTATCAGACCTATGGATAATCCGTATACAAAGACCGGAGGACTTGCCGTACTTTCGGGAAACATTGCTCCTGACGGCTCTGTGGTAAAACGCTCGGCCGTTGTGCCTGA
>CAJOOU010000207.1 GCA_905236735.1 uncultured Eubacterium sp.
AAAAAACTGCAATATACGAAGCACTTAAAATGAACATAATTATCTTTCCTGCTACATTATACAACAAAAAAGATGATTTATAAAGAAAAAAAATCTGAATTTACTTGCAAATTTTGAATTTTGGGGGTATTATGTTTAAGGTAATATTGGTAGTTGGTTAAGAGCGAGCCGGAAGGCTTGCTCTTAACTTTTGCAGAATGAGTACAAGGTAATGAAAATGTCAAAAGCAAAAACATACGAAGAAAAAACCGAAAAGTTGATTACTCCGATAATAGAAGAGTTTGGCTTTGAACTTGTTGACACCGAGTATGTCAAGGAAGGAAGCGATTACTTTCTAAGGGTGTATATCGACAAAGAAGGCGGTATTACCATAGAAGACTGTGTTGCGGTAAGCCGGAAATTCAATGAAATACTCGACAGAGAAGATTATATTGATGATATGTATACCTTCGAAGTGTCTTCGCCGGGGGTGGACAGGGTGCTTAAAAAGGATAAGGACCTTGAAAGAAGCATTGGAAAAAGGACTCTTATAAAGACCTATAATAAAATAGACGGGAAAAAAGAGTTCTACGGCATTTTGAAGTCATATGATAAAGAAGCAATAACAATAACAGAAGAAGAAACGCAAAATGATAAGGAGTTTTCAAGAAAAGATATTTCCCTTATCAGACTTAGTTTTAATTTTGATAATTAACAAAACGGAGGTTGTGAAATGAACACAGAATTATTGGAATCCCTTGATATTCTCGAAAAGGAAAAGAATATCAGCAAAGAAGCAATTTTTGAGGCAATTGAAAATTCGCTTCTTACGGCCTGCAAAAATCATTTTGGAAAAGCGGATAACATGACTGTAAATGTTAATCGTGAGACCGGAGATTTTGAGGTTGTTGCCGCCAAGACAGTGGTTGATGTGGTAGAAGATCCTGTTATGGAAATATCTCTCAGTGAAGCAAAGCTTATTTCAAACAGCTATGAACTCGGAGATACGGTAAATATCAATATTGAGTCAAAAGAATTCGGACGAATTGCGACCACAAATGCCAAGAATGTTATTCTCCAGAAAATAAGGGAAGAAGAAAGAAAGGTTCTGTTTGACCAGTTCTACGGCAAGGAAAAGGATGTGGTTACCGGTGTGGTTCAGAGGTTTATGGGTAAAAACATAAGTATTAACCTCGGAAAAACAGATGCCATTCTTTCCGAAAATGAGCAGGTCAAGAGCGAGCATTATACACCTACCGAAAGAATAAAGGTATATGTGCTTGAAGTTAAGGATACATCAAGAGGTCCGAAGATTTTTGTATCAAGAACCCATCCTGAACTTGTAAAAAGACTCTTTGAGTCAGAGGTTACGGAAGTAAGGGAAGGCATTGTTGAGATTAAGGGTATCGCCAGAGAAGCAGGCTCAAGAACAAAGATAGCCGTATATTCGAACGATCCGGATGTGGATGCTGTAGGCGCATGCGTAGGTCTTAACGGTTCAAGGGTTAATGCAATTGTAAATGAGCTTCATGGCGAAAAAATCGATATTATAAACTGGAACGAAAACCCGGCCATGCTTATAGAAAATGCACTTAGCCCTGCCAAGGTAATATATGTTATTGCCGATGCTGATGAAAAGACGGCAAATGTGGTTGTACCTGATTATCAGCTTTCGCTTGCCATTGGTAAGGAAGGACAAAATGCCAGACTTGCAGCCAGACTTACAGGCTATAAAATCGATATAAAGAGTGAGTCGCAGGCTAAAGAGTCGGGAGACTTTATCGGATACAATGAAGAAGATTACTATGAGTATGATGAGGAGTATTCTGATGAGGAATATTACGGAGAGGGAGATTATCTTGATCCGGATGATTTTGAAGAAGAATACGAAGAAGCGGCTGAGGAAACAGATGACACCGAAGAATATATAGAAGTGCCGGAAAGTGAAACCTCAGAAGAATAGGATGATGTAAATGGCTGTAAAAAAAATACCTCAGAGGATGTGTGTGATATGCAGACAGATGAGGGATAAGTCGCAGCTTGTCAGGGTCGTAAAGACATCTGAGAATACGGCTGCTGTTGATGAAACGGGTAAATTAAACGGAAGAGGCGCATATATTTGCAGAACCGGAGAATGCATAGGCAGGGCGAAAAAGACGAAAGGTCTTGAAAAATCCCTCAAAATGAACATTCCGGACGAAATATATGAGGCGCTTTTGAAAGGAAGCGGTGAAAGTGGATAAGGTACTTTCAATGATTGGACTAAGCGCCAGGGCCGGAAAGGCTCCCGGCGGGGAATTCCAGGTGGAAAATGCAGTAAAATCATATAAGGCTTTTTTGGTGATACTGGCCGGGGACGCGTCGGACGGTACCAAAAAGAAATTCAGGAATATGTGTGAATTTTACGAGACCCCGATCATCGAATATGCGGATAAGGATACTCTCGGTAAGGCAGTCGGAAAAGAAATGAGGGCTGTGGTGGCAATTGCTGATGAGGGTCTTGCCGGGGCAGTGTATGAGAAATATAAAAAGCTTCAGTAAATATTCTCTTAAGTATATCTTACAAAGGAGGTAACCGAAAGAATGGCAAAAATAAAAGTAATAGAACTTGCCCGCGAGATGGGATTTGAGAAAAGTAAAGAGATAATAGATTTTTTAAAGGAAAAAGGTGTTGAACTCAAGGCGCAGAGCGGCGTTGAAGAGGAATACGAAAAAATGGTAAGGGAGCATTTCGCAAAGTCAAAGTCCAAGAATACTTCCGAAAAGGCACAGACGGCTGCCGTAACGGAAAAACACGCTAAAAAACCGGAAACTGCGCAGAGACAGGAAGGGACAAAAGCAGAGGCTCCGAAAAAGAAAAATATTTCAGTGGTGTTTAATTCACAGGCTTCAAAGGGCAGAGGCGGCAAAAACAGACCTCAGAGACCTATGCAGCCAAAGGGAGCCCGTCCGGGAGAAAGAACTCCTCAGGAGGGTCCTCGCCCAAAGAAGGTGAGCAGAAGACTTATGGAAGCTCAGGCACAGGACAGAGCAAGAGAGCTTGAGGCAAAGTCTCCTGTAACTGAAACCAAAGAGCCCGCAAAACCGGAAAAAGAAAACAAGCCGGTTATGTCTATGGAGAAAAAGGTTTCGGCAGAGGCAAGGGAAGCAGCTTCAAAGATTGTGCGCGGAAACATCTATGATAGTGTGAAAAAACCTTCAGGAAAACCAGAAGGACAAAACAGACCGAAAAAAGACGATAAAAAGGCCGGAAAAGGTGACTTTAGAAAGTCGCAGAGAAATGCCGCTGCTACTGCACCGGAGGCACCTATGTTTGATGGTAAGGACAGACGCAGAAACGCTCCGTCCGGCGGAAATAATAACAGTAGCAATAATAATTACAAAAACAAAAAGAAGCCCGGAAGACTTGATAAGTCAGAAAGGACATTCAGCCTTGAAAAGACATCCGGACATAAAAAAGCTCATAAGACACCTCAGAAGGCCGAGCCGGTTTCGGATGAAATCAGAACAATTCAGCTTCCGGAGAAGATGATGATAAGCGAATTGGCGGATATTTTAAAGGTACCGTCATCAGCTCTTGTTAAAAAACTTTTCCTTGAGGGCCAGATTTATACCATAAATTCAGAAATCGATTATGAGAAGGCTGAGGAGATAGCACTTGAGTATAACTGCATTGCCGAACCGGAAGAAAAGGTTGATGTTATAGCAGAGCTTCTTAAAGAAGAAGAGGAAGATGAGGCTCTTATGACACCCCGTCCGCCTGTTGTTTGCGTAATGGGACATGTCGATCACGGTAAAACTTCTTTACTTGATGCAATAAGGGATTCAAAGGTTAAGGTTACCGATAAAGAGGCCGGAGGTATTACACAGGCCATCGGTGCTTACATGGTTGAGGTAAATGACAGAAAGATAACCTTCCTTGATACACCGGGTCATGAGGCGTTTACTGCAATGCGAATGCGTGGCGCAAATTCGACGGATATAGCGGTTCTTGTAGTAGCAGCCGATGACGGAGTTATGCCGCAGACTGTAGAGGCTATAAACCATGCCAAGGCTGCGGGGATTGAAATTATTGTAGCTATTAACAAGATTGATAAACCATCCGCCAATATAGAGAGGGTTAAGCAGGAACTTTCAGAGTATGAGCTTATTCCGGAAGACTGGGGCGGAAGTACGGTATTTGTACCGGTATCGGCTCATACCAAAGAGGGTATTGATGAACTCCTTGATATGATTCTTCTCACAAGTGATGTGCTTGAACTTAAGGCAAATCCGAAGAGAAGTGCAAGAGGTCTTGTAATTGAGGCTAAACTTGACAAAGGTAAGGGCGTATGCGCGACGGTTCTTGTACAGAAGGGTACTCTCAAGGTTGGACAGCCTATAGCTGCAGGAGAAGCCTTCGGTAAGGTCAGAGCCATGACAGACGAGCTTGGCAGAAGACTTAAAGAGGCAGGGCCGTCAGTACCTGTTGAAATCCAGGGTCTCAGCACCGTGCCGAGAGCAGGAGAAATATTTATTTCACCTGACTCGGATAAGGAAGCAAGGAGCTTTGCGGAGACATTCCAGGCTGAGAATAAAAAGCAGCTGCTTAACGATACAAAGGGAAGAATGTCATTGGATGATCTCTTCTCTCAGATTCAGGCCGGTAACCTTAAAGAACTTGAACTCATTATCAAAGCCGATGTGCAGGGTTCTGTTGAGGCACTTAAGACTTCTCTTGAAAAACTTTCAAATGAGGAAGTAGTGGTTAAGGTAATTCACAGCGGTGTCGGCGCCATTACTGAATCGGATGTAATACTTGCAACGGCTTCGAATGCAATCATTATCGGATTTAATGTCAGACCTGATGCGGCAGCTAAAAATACGGCTGACAGCGAGGGAGTGGATATTAAACTTTACAAGGTTATTTACAATGCAATCGAGGATGTCGAGGCAGCCATGAAGGGTATGCTTGATCCGGTATATGAAGAAAGAATTACAGGACATCTTGAAATTCTTCAGATTTTCAAGGCTTCAGGAGTTGGAAACATCGGTGGTTCAATAGTAACTGACGGCAGCATATATAAGGATTCCAAGGTAAGGGTATTTAGAGAAGACGAACAGATATTTGAAGGCAGCCTTGCATCGCTCAAGAGATTTAAGGATGATGTTAAGGAAGTTAAATCAGGTTCGGAATGCGGTATCGTTATTGAGGAGTTTGATGCAATCCAGGTAGGCGATAAGGTAGAAGCCTATATAATGGAAGAGGTACCGAGATAGGAGCATAAAAGTGCGTAAGAACAGTATAAAAAACAGCAGACTGAGCGGAGAGGTTATGCGCGAGGTCAGCGATATTA
The DNA here is from genome assembly GCA_905236735.1 of uncultured Eubacterium sp. Lineage (GTDB taxonomy): Bacteria > Bacillota > Clostridia > Lachnospirales > Lachnospiraceae > RUG14243. Next base: position 5,316 of record CAJOOU010000207.1, read on the forward strand.
TAAGAAATGACATTAAAGATCCGAGAATACATATGATGACATCGGTAACGGGCGCAGAGGTAGCTCCGGATCTTAAGACGGCCAAAATATATATCAGTGTCCTTGGCTCCGATGAGGAGTTTGAGGATACGATGACCGGTCTTAAAAAGGCGGCAGGTTTTGTCAGAAAAGAGCTGGCGCATAAGATGAATTTAAGGTATACTCCGGAAATAACTTTTTTGCCGGATAAGTCAATTGAATATGGAATTAAGATGTCGAGTATGATTGACTCTCTTAATTCGGAGAAAGATGATGCAGAAGATTGATGAAGTTTTAAAAGATGTAAAAAGCGTTGCAATGTCGGGGCATATAAGACCTGATGGAGATGCCATAGGTTCTGCTCTTGCTGTGTATAATTATATAAAGGACAATTATCCTCAGATTAAGGCTGATGTTTATATGGATGAGATTCCGCCTGTTTATGATTTTATGCACAGGGCAGGAGAAATTAAAAATGACAGACCCGACGGATTAAAATATGATTTGTTTATTGCACTTGACTGCGGGGATTTAAACAGACTCGGGCAATCTGCAAAGTATTTTGAGAGCGCACAAAAAACCCTTTGTATAGACCATCATATCAGCAATAAGAATTTTGCACAGATTAATTATATCTATCCCGACGCCTCCTCGGCATGCCAGCTTGTATATAAGGTTTTGGATGAGGATAAGGTCACAAAGGAAATCGCTGAATGTCTTTATACCGGTATGGTTACTGACAGCGGCATTTTCCAGTACAGCTCCACAACATCTGAAACCATGAATATAGCCGGCAAACTTATGGATACGGGGATAGATTTTAATGCTATAGTGGACAGAGTGTGGAACCTTAAGACCTATGCTCAAAACAGGGTGCTTGGCAAATGCCTAAGTGACAGCAGACTTTATTTGGATGGCAGACTTATAGTCAGCTATATCACCGCTGAGGAGATGAAAAAATATGGTGTTACACACCAGGATTTTGAGGGCATATCAAGCAGTCTCAGAAATACGGAGGGAGTTAAGGTTGCTGCCTTTTTAAATGAGATGGAAGACGGAAGCTTTAAGATTTCCTTGAGGAGTAACGGCGCAAATGTTGCCGAAATTGCTGCATTATACGGCGGAGGCGGCCATGTGCGCGCGGCCGGGGCATCGGCTTTTGGCAGGATTGAAGATATTGTGGAAAACCTTGTGAAAAATACTGAAAAGGTGCTTGATGTATAACGGAATAATTAATGTTTATAAAGAAAAAGGATTTACCTCGCATGATGTGGTTGCAAAAATGCGGGGTATTTATTCGCAGAAGAAAATAGGTCATACCGGAACCCTGGATCCGGATGCGGAAGGAGTACTTCCGATATGCCTAGGACGGGCTACAAAGGTATGCGATCTTCTGACTGACAGGGATAAAACCTACGAAGCTATTTTCAGGCTTGGTATCGCGACGGATACGCTTGATATAAGCGGTAATGTAATCTCCGAAAACGAGGTAAGTGTTACCGCAAAAGAGGTGGCAGAGGCAGTTCGTGCATTTAAAGGAGAATACGACCAGATCCCCCCGATGTATTCTGCTCTTAAAGTAAACGGCAAAAAGCTTTACGAGCTGGCGAGAGAGGGAAAGGAAGTAGAGAGAAAACCCCGCAGGGTTAAGATTTTTTCTATTGAAATTATAAGTATGGATATCCC
>CAJOOU010000208.1 GCA_905236735.1 uncultured Eubacterium sp.
ATAAAATGGTATTAGAAACCACAGTTTCTTATCAAGCATATCATTTAAAGAATAATCTGATATCCTAAGCACTGGAACATCATATGATATAGGACCGCCGGGAGTATCTATTTCAATTATGTGTTTGTCTGGAATGTTCTCCGAACTTCTTAAATAAAGGATTCCTGACGCTGGCAATATGAACTTAGTTTTACAGATATCGGTATCTGCGGTTGTTATTGCTGTCTGAATAGCATATTCAAATATTCTAACAATAATTGTGCCATCACTACTGCTTTGACATTCAATATTATAGTGCCTTTTATTAGTCCCTATAACAAAATTTGAATCGGTAATTCGCTTTTTATCAGCTCCGGCTGTAATGAATACCTCATTTTGGAAAAGTTGTACATCTTCTTTTCCACTATAAGTCTCGTTAAACATTTCATTGACCAAATGGTATTATAAGGCGACTACAATCGGTTAATAATGTTCTAAATGAGTCATCATATGGTGTGTTTGTGTTGCTCATAATTATTTTTCCTCCTTAAATATCTATATAAATAGGGAGGTTCCTTTCGAGACATCCCTAATAGTTTTTATAGGGGATATCCCTTAATTTTTACTGTAAAATGTTTATATAGTTTGCTTCATCTATGAATGTATTATACCATCGATCAAGCTCAAACGCCATAGCATCAGCTAAAATTGTAAACTCCTTTTTTCTTTATATGAATAAAATTACAAAATTAATATTATAATTGAGCGCGATGGTATATAATATATTCATATTACGGGGATTTCATTGAAAAACCCGATTTATCAAAATATTTGAGGTGGATATGTTAGTTTTGGCAAGCGCATCGCCGAGGAGAAAAGAACTTCTCGAAAAGACGGGACTTAGGTTTGAAATCATAGTTTCCGATATAGAAGAAAAAATTACCAAGAGCGCTCCGGATGAGATGGTTAAATCCCTTGCGCGTCAAAAAGCCATGGCGGTATATGAAAAGCTGGCTCCTGATAGAGTTGTTATCGGAGCAGATACCATTGTGGAAGCCGGCGGCAAAGTGCTCGGAAAGCCGGCCGATGCGGATGAAGCATTTAAGATGCTAAGGATGCTGTCGGGAAAGCAACACTCGGTATATACCGGTGTTTCCGTTATTTCCGGGGGCATAGATATTAGCTTTGCCGAGCGTACGAAAGTGACCTTTTATGAACTTACGGATGAGGAAATAAAAGGCTATACAGCTACGGGTGAGCCCCTTGACAAAGCCGGAGCCTACGGCATCCAGGGAAGGGGAGCGCTTTTGGTAAAAAAAATAGAGGGAGATTACAACAATGTTGTGGGACTTCCCATTGCGAGACTTTACCGCAGTTTGAGCAGACTTGCATTGATCTGATAAGTGACTATAATTATAAATAAGAAAATCAGTGTGGAGGGAAAAATATGTGGACAAGAAAAGAAGTTAAAGAAAGGGGCAGGGCTGCCTTTAAAAGAAATTACTGGTGGTGCGTTCTTGTAGCGCTCATCTTTGCTCTTATTTCAGGTGTGTATTCATCAGCAGGTAACAGTAGTGACTCTTCGGATGATGATATTACCGTAAATCAGGAGTATTTAGACAGTCTCGGAGAAGATGCCGATATTGCAGATCTTCCTTTGGGAGAATTGATAAGTGACAGCGATGGAAACCCGTTAAACTTCAGTTTTAATATCGGACCGTTTAGCTATGGTATTGATGAGATGGAAGGAATGCTTCCCGTAAAGTTTAATGGTCTGCTTTCGGCTGTTACTTTAAAGGTATTCGGAGGGATAATTGCAATTGCGGTTGTGGCAACCATCATCCTTTCGATTTTTGTATTCAATCCTCTTATGCAGGGGTGCCGCAGATTTATGCTTAAAAATCTTGATGAAAAAGCAGATTTCGGACAGGAGATGGGCGGCGGATTCAAGCCCTACGGCAAGGTGGTAAGTACGCTGTTTTGGAGGGATTTATATACGGTGCTGTGGGCGTTTGTTTTTATTATTCCGGCCATTGTAAAAAGCTATTCGTACAGAATGGTTCCGTATATTCTTGCGGAACATCCGGAAATGGATGCTCAGGATATTATCACTCTTTCAAGAAAAATGATGGATGGCAATAAGTTTAATACATTTGTTTTGGACCTTTCATTTATAGGATGGCTTATACTTGATGCATTGACTTTTCATATCCTCGGAGTATTTTATGTCAGACCGTATATAATGAGTACGGATGCTGCTCTTTACGAAAGGATTAGAGACGGGTATGAGTATGCAAACAGCCCTGCTCCCGAGCCGGTAGAATATTAAAAGCCGGGGTTCTTTCAAAAATAAAAAAGCACATAGAAGCCTTGATGATTCTGAATATATTAGACTCATGGCTTATTATCGTGGACTTCAAGAGATAAATATAAGAAAAGGAAGTATTCTTTGGGGATATTTATAAAAATACTTTAACATGGACATACAACACAAAATTATATTAAAGAAAACTGCAGATTTTTTTAATATAGCAGATAAAAACTTGGCTATAATAAAGAATATATTAAAAATGGATTAAAATCTAAAAATAAAAAAACAGAAGTTACAAATGTTTCCTATAGTTACTGTAAAACAACGGAGAAAATCCTTATCAGAACGGCATTTCTGTGGTACAATATGTACATATATTTACAGTTTTAGGAGCGGATACTATAAAGAATTACTGAAAACAGCCGATTTAAATTTTGTTAAGAAAAACGAAGGGGAGTTGACAGCCATGCAAACAATGTTACAATCTTGCAGAGCAGAGCAGAGCAGAGCAGAGCAGAGCAGAGCATGGGTTAGTTGCGGCCTTTTTCCTGATAAAATTATATATGATGATGGATAGCCGTCGGATTTGATGGGGCAGATATGCCCTGTTAAGTTCGACGGTTTTTATGTGTTTTCAAAGGTGATGCAGCGACCATAACAGCTGTAAATGCAAAACAAA